>JAGQPT010000035.1 GCA_020426575.1 Planctomycetales bacterium | reverse complement strand
GGCGATGGCGCGGGTGATGGCCTGGCGGATCCACCAAGTGGCGTAAGTCGAGAACTTGTAGCCGCGAGCGTGCTCGAATTTATCGACCGCCCGCATCAGCCCGGTGTTCCCCTCCTGGATGAGGTCGAGAAAGCTCAGGCCACGATTGCGATACCGCTTGGCGATTGATACGACCAGGCGGAGGTTGCCCGCCGAGAGCTGGCGCTTGGCGGCGTCATACTCGCGACGAGCCTCGCGGGTCTTCTGGCAACGGTGGCTCAACGTCGACGGGCTTTCCAGGGTCAGTTGAGAAAGATAGCGAATCTCCTTGCGAAGCGATTCACATTCCCGGGTTCGCAACGGATCCCGCTTCGCCTCGGCGAGCTGCTCGTGCAACATGTCCATGCGGTCGGAGATGGCGTCGAGCTTTTCCAGCAACGGCAAGACGCGCTGCGTGCGCAGGGCGAGTTCTTCGATCAGGCGCACGGCTCGGTGGCGCCGCTTCACCAGTTGTCTCCAGGCGGCCCGGCGCTCGGCACGGCTGTGGCTGCGGCTCATCACCACGGCGAAGTCGCGACGATTCTCTTTGAGCATACGATCCAGCGTCTGCAGGTTCGGCGTGAGCAGGTTGACGATCCGCCGCTTGACGACGGCGTCGGTCACGGAGACTTCGACCGTGCGATCCAGCCGGAGGTTGCCGTCGCGCACCTTGTGCAACATCGCCACGGCGCCACGAAGCACGAAGTCGTTGGCCATCATCCGGCGGCGGAACGTCGTGCGGGTGCGCTCGATGCGCTTGGCGGCGTCGAGTTCCTCGGGACGCGTGAGCAGGGGGATTTCGCCCATCTGCATCAGGTACATCCGCACGGGGTCGTCGATGTGGTGTTCCTGGCTGGCATCGTCATAGACCGAGTCGTCGTCGAAGTCGTTGTCCGCGTCGTCAACATCGGTCTCGTCGTCGACGTCGGCGACGGTATCAACCCCCGTCACGTCATCGTCAGCGGTGGTTGCCACGCCATTGGCGCGGCCCGCTGCGGCGGCGGGCTTGCGACCGCGTCGCGTGGTTGCTGGCGGCTGGGCTTGACCGTTGCGTCGGGCAGGATGCATGGCTCGGGGCGTGGTTCTACTCAAGGGTCGATCCTTTCTGACCTGTAGCGCGCAAGTTGTTGGCGAACGTCTGGAAATGCGAAACCGATGCCAAAAACCACGGACCCCGCAAACACGGCACCGGAACTCATTTGTGCGAAACAACTTACAGATCGATCGCGGACTCAAGGCACCGCCACAGCCGGGCGCCGGTGTCTACGAATCGAAACATCCACCGCTGTGACGCGTTGCCGTCGCGCACCGCCGGGACAAAACCCGGCTGGCAATACTTTTCCCACTGCTCACCGCGATGAGGCGACCACTTGAGCATCTTCCTCGGTGCATTCCGCATAATCCTCACGATCGTTCGTGGCCCAGCGCGAGGTCACCAACATCGACGACGGCAACGCAGTTCCTTGCAATCGCCGCGTTACGTGAAGCTCTGAAATACGTTGCCGAGTGCGGCCGAGGCACTTGTGATCGATCGCCGTCACTGGGGCCGTGCCATTGGCCCTGCATCGCCCGAGGGCGAGCAGTGGGGTATCATTGAGCGGCGCAGGCGCGACGACGCCCGTCGCGCTGCGAGGAACGCCGATCGATCTGTGCTATGGCCGCCCCGGAACCTGCCACGCCCTCTCTCGCGGAACTTGCCGCTGAGATTCGCGCCGAAGAGAGCCGTCTTCGGCTCGGCGGTGGTGAACGGGCCATCGAGCGGCAGCACGGCAAGGGCCGGCTCACGGCCCGAGAACGCGTCGAGCGGCTCGTCGACCCGGGTACGCGAACGTTGGAACTCGGCATCTGGGCCGGCTGGCGGATGTACGACGAGTACGGCGGCGCACCGGCGGCTGGCCTCGTCGTTTGCCTGGGGACGGTGAGCGGTCGCCGACACGTGATCATCGCCAACGACGCCACGGTCAAGGCCGGCGCGTTTTTTCCCGCTACGACCAAGAAGCTGTTGCGCGCTCAGCGGATCGCCTTCGCCAATCGGTTGCCGATCACATACCTGGTTGACTCGTCCGGCGTGTTTCTGCCACTCCAGGAAGACATCTTTCCGGACGAAGACGATTTCGGCCGCATCTTTCGCAACAACGCAGTCTTTTCCGCGGCGGGGTTGGAGCAGACGGCCGCAGTGATGGGAAATTGCGTCGCCGGCGGTGGCTATCTGCCAGTGCTCTGCGACAAACTGCTGATGACCGAAGGCTCGGGGTTGTATCTGGCAGGTCCGGCCCTGGTGAAGAGCGCGATCGGACAGGTCGTCTCCCATGAGGAACTCGGCGGCGCCGCCATGCACGCGCAGGTCAGCGGCACGATCGACTATCACGAGCCGGACGACGAGTCGTGCCTGATCCGGCTGCGCAATCTGGCGGCGCTGCGACCGCCCGACGGCGAAGTGGCCGCGCCGTTTCATCGTGTCGCCGCCGTTGAGCCG
>JAGQPT010000392.1 GCA_020426575.1 Planctomycetales bacterium | reverse complement strand
CATCCTCGTACAGCTGCCACTGCCGGCGGGCGTCGACAGCGAGCGCGTGATCGCCGCGATTCATCCGCGCAAGGACGTCGACGGGTTACACACGGAGAACGTTGGCCTGTTGGTCGAAGGTCGGCCGCGCTTCGTGCCCTGCACGCCGCTGGGCGTTTGCCGGTTGCTCGAGCGCAACGAGATTGAGACCGTCGGCAAACACGTCGTAATTCTGGGGCGTAGCCAACTGGTGGGGCGGCCGCTGGCGGCGCTGCTCAGCGGAAAAGGGCCCGGCGGCGACGCCACGGTCACGCTCTGCCACAGCCGCACGCGTGATCTGGCCAAGTACGCCCGGCAGGCAGACATCCTTGTGGCAGCGATCGGTCGGCCGCGGTTCGTCACGGGCGACATGGTCAAACCGGCGGCCGTCGTGATCGACGTCGGCATCAATCGCACGGACGACGGTCTGGTGGGCGACGTGGACTTCGATTCGGTCGCCGAGATCGCCGGTATGATCACCCCCGTTCCCGGCGGCGTCGGCCCACTCACTCGGGCGATGTTGCTGGAGAACTGCCTCACGGCGGCACGACTGCAGACGAGCTGACGAAGCCTGAACTCGTCCGATCGAATCACGAGCCACCGAAGATACCCACGCGACGACGCCATCGGGAAATGGTGCGGGAGGGAGGTTGGCGTGAGCGAAGCGTACCTTGCCCTGGTGAATCGCGCTGCCGGTGGCGGGCGATGTGGCCAACTCGTCGACGCGGCGCTCGAGGAGCTGCGCGGAATTGGCGTCGACGTCGAGGCCGTTGAGACCACCGCGCCCGGCGAGGCCACGCAGATCACGCATCGTGCGTATGCCGACGGCCGCCGCCGCTTCATTGCCGTCGGCGGCGACGGCACCTCGCATGAAGTTGTTAACGGACTGCTGCCCGAAGCGCTCGAAGCGGGTGAGTCGCCCAACGCCCGACCGTTGCTTGCCTTTTTGCCGTTGGGTACGGGGAACTCGTTCCTGCGCGACTTTTCGGCTGATCCTCGTGCCCACGGCATGCAGGCACTCAGGGAGGGCCGTCGCCAGCCGTGCGACATCTTGCGGTTGCGGCACGACGAGGGCGACATCTATTCGCTCAACCTGATCAGCATGGGGCTGACGGCCCGAGCCGCCAGCATCACCAATCGCCGGCTCAAGCCGTTCGGTTCGACCGGTTACTTGATCGCACTGCTTGGCTGCCTGGCGCGGATGCGCTACTACGCGCTGCCGTTTCGGCTCGACGACGACCCGGTCGTCGAGGATCGAACGACGCTGGTTTTGAGCTTCAACAACAGCAAGTACACAGGCGGCGCAATGATGATCGCGCCCGACGCCAACTTCCAGGACGGGCTGATCGAAGTCGTTCGCCTGGGCGCGGTTGGTCGGCTCGGCGCACTGCGGCACTTACCGGGTATCTATGACGGCTCGCATATGCGGCATCCGCTGGCCTGGCGTCACTCGGCCCGTAGCGTCGAGCTGTTGTTCGACGCACCGACCGAAACCGTCGTCGACGGCGAAGTCATGCAGCTTGTCTGCCGCCGCGTTGACGTGTTGCCTGCGGCGATCGACGTCGCCGTGTAGAAATGAACGAGGTGTCTGGCATCGCCTGGTTGGTGCGGGCGCGAGGGTTTCCCTCGCGGTGTCATCCATCACATCGAGGATATGCGGATATCGCCTTGCCAAGGGGTGGCTGTCGCCGTGCCGACTACGTCGCGAGTTTGTGTTCGCGCATCCAGTGCACGTAATGCGCAGCGTAAGTGTCGAGATTGGCGAGCGTGCCGCCTCCACGGATCGGTGAGCACATCTCGTATGTGGCGACACCGTCGAAGCCGCCGTCGGTCAGACCCGCGAAGAACGCTTCGTAGTCGATGAACCCCTCGCCGAACTTCACCGCTCGCACCATGTCGGGTTCGGCGCGGCAGTAGTTGACCAGCGCCGGCTGGTAGCGGTAGCGCGGCAACCGAACGTAATCAGCGTTGGTCGTGATCACCGTGTACGGCGCCATTCGCCGAGCCACTTCGTAGAGTTGTTCACCCCGCAAAGCCGGCGACCAGGCGTCGAAACCAAGTCGGCAGTTGGGACGGTCGACATCGCCGAGCAGCTCCCAGAGCGCTTCGCTGTTGACGCCGACATCGTGGTGATTTTGTACGGCAAGGGTCACGCCGTGGACGGCGGCGCGGTCCGACATCTCCCGTAGCGCCGACACGACCGTTGGCCAGATCTGTCCGCTCGCCGCCGTGTCGGTTTCATAGGCCGTGAAGACGCGCACGACCGACGCCTCCAGCGCGGCGGCCGTCTTGGCGAGTGACTCTACGTAGGAAATCTGCATTTCGACGTGTGGCACTTCGGCCGCGGCGCCGGGAGCGAGATCCGTGTAGGCCGCGATCGCTGCGCAGGCGACGTTGTGCTCGGCCAGCGCCGCGCGCACCATGTCGAGCCGACCGTCGTCGACGTCCAGTGGGGAAAGATGTGGACGCTTTCCCGCGAGCATCACGGCGTCGTAGCCCAACTCGGCCGCCCGAGCGATGAACTCGCAGAGATTGAGCACGTCCTGCCCCCAGAACCCGGCATAACTGACCGAGAAGAGTGATAATTTCATGGCGTCAAACTCAAAGTTCTGTGAAGTAACAAATGCAAAGAATGAATGGACTGTCGGGGATAGATGGCGCAAAGGGGGCGTGATGGCGACCGTGACTGCATGAGATCCGATCACATGCCCACCGGCCAATCACCACCAATCCAACGCGTCCTGTCGTCACTGTCACTTCATGTTCTGATGCTTCTCATACTGCGCCTCTTCGGTTTTCCGTCCGCCCTATTCGTCGTCGCGCGTCGTTACCGGCGTGAACTTTTGGGCCCGCTCGCTGTAGATTTCGCCGACGTAGAGATTGCCGGCCGAGTCGACGTCGATCGCGTGCACGCCGACCGCCTCGCCGGGGCGCAGGTGCGACGTGTCGGGATGATCCTTGTCGCTGCCGATGTCTCCCAGTGGAATCTGCCACACCTGACGCACCCGACCCGATCGGTCGAAACGCATGAACATCTGATCCTTGAACTCGGGATATGCCCCGTTGCGCAGCCACCAATGCGGTGACGAGCCGCAAACCCAGAGGTCGCCATCGTCGGTGATCGTCAGGCCCCACGGCATGATCACGCCCGACCAGACGTCGAGCACGTTGCCCTCTTCGTCGAACACCTGGATGCGGCCGCTGTTGCGGTCGGCCACGTACAGCCGCCCCTTGCCGTCGGTCACGATCGCGTGAGGCAGGACGAACTGCCCCGGCTCGCTGCCGTAGGTTCCCCAGGCTTTGACGAAGTTCCCCTGGGCGTCGAAGTGCACGACGCGGCGATTGCCGTAGCCGTCGGTCACGAAAACGTCGCCCGACGGTGTGATCGCCATGTCGGTCGGTTTGTCGAAGTGGGCGTTGTCGGTTCCCGCCTCGCCGCGCACGCCGAGCACCTGAAGCAATTCGCCTTCGGGGGTGAACTTTTCGACGACGTGCTGACCAAAGTCGGCCACCCAAACGTTGCCGTCGTGGTCGATGCGGAGCTGGTGCGGGTTGACGAACATTCCCTGGCCCCAACTGCGGACGAACTTGCCGTCGCTGGTGTACACCTGCACGGCGTCGTCGCACTTTTTGAAAAGCCACACGTGGTCGTGATCGTCGACCGCCACGCCCGAAACCCAACCTTTGGTTTCGAGGTATTCGGGGACCTGTGGCCAGGCGGGGTCGACGTCGTACTCGATCACCGTCGGCTGCTTGGCGAAACTCGGATTTTGCGCCGAGGCCCGCCGAGCAAGGACGCCCGCGTCGAGTACGAGCAACGCCGCGATGGCGCACGTTGTTACGATCGGTCGCTTCCTGTGGTGCAGCACAAAACGGTACATGAGCAAGGGCACCTGCGAGTGGAACGTGCTCCGCAACGGCCGCCCGGGACACGAACAGGTCGGCTGCTAGGGAATGGATGCGTTAGTGTATCCGGGAACCCACGACGTGTCACAAACTTATCGCGCCGCTTTGGTGTCGAGGACGGCGATGTCCTCGCCGGTGAACGGACCCGCGAGCGGCCGGCGCTTTCGTTGCGGTGGGGCGGCTGGCAGACTACGATGACTTCGGCAACTCCCCTCCTGATGAACCGAATCCCGCCATGGCATTTCCGCCGTTTCTGCGCCGATATGGCGCTGACGCCAACCAGCGCCCAGTGTATCGCGGTCCTGGCGGTCGCGCGGGCAGGCGACTGCGTGTCGAGGCGCTTGAAGTGCGGCACTTGCTCACCACGACGACCGCCATCGGCGTTGGCGGCGCCTGGGACGACCCGGCGACCTGGGACAACGGTGTGCCTTCGGCGGCCATCGACGTCGTCGTGCCCCAGGGAACCGCCGTGCAACTCGTCGGGAGCGCTCAGGAGGCGAAAACATTGCTCGTCCAGGGGAGCGTCGAAGTCGTGGAGAACTCGGTCCACGACAAGACGCTCAGCACCGATTGGATCCTTGTCGACGGCGGCGTGTTTCGGGTTGGCAGCGAGAGTGATCCCTACGATACGAACACGTTCACGCTCACGCTCGAGGGAGACACCCCGACGCAATCTCTCCCCGACCTGGGCATCGCCGGCAACGACGCCTTCGTCATCGTGCGATCTGGGGGCACGCTCGAGCTGGTGGGCAAGACGAAGCAAAGCTGGACGCAGCTCGGTGCCACTGCCACGGCGGGCAGCAACACGGTGACGCTCAAGAGCGCCGTGAACTGGGAGGTCGGCGACGAGATCGTGATTGCCTCGACGACGTTTGATATGAATGAGGCGGAGCCGCGGAGGATCGTCGCCATCAGTGCCGACCACGCGACGTTCACGCTCGACGCGCCCTTGGCCTACACGCATTTCGGCCAGTTGCAGGAGTACGACGACGGCAAGGGAACGACGTACGTGCTCGATGAACGGGCCGAAGTTGGCCTGCTCACGCGCAACATCAAGGTCCAGGGGGACGCCGATTCAGCCGTCGACGGCATCGGCGGCAATTTGATGTTCCTGGCCAGCGCGGGCCCGATCCATATCGACGGCGCAGAACTTTACCACATGGGACAGAAAGGACGACTCGGACGCTATCCGATCCATTGGCACCTGGCGGGTAATCGCGACGGCGACGTCGTCGAAAACACGAGTATCCACCGCACGTTCAATCGCGCATTGACGATCCACGGTACCCATAAGGTCCTGGTGAGCCAGACCGTCGCGTACGACCACATCGGACACGGGTACTTTCTCGAAGACGCGGTGGAAACCGGCAACCGACTCTACTACAACCTCGGCCTCGTGACGCGCGAACCGCAGCCAGGAGAGGAACTGTTGCCGAGCGACCTCGGCCCCAAGCAGTTTCAGATCAGCGGCCCCGGCACGTTCTGGATCACGAATCCGAACAACGAATTGATCGGCAACGTGGCAGCTGGCTCGCAGGACGGTTCGGGATTCTGGTACGCCCTGCCGTCCGGCGCACTGGGCGCATCGGCGAGCGATCCCAAATATCGTTTCTTGAATCCTCGTAGTGAGAACCTGGGGGTCTTCCTCAATAACCGCGCCCACTCGAACGCCGTCGGCCTGGACGTCGACGGTGGCCCGAACCGAGTGACCGAAGAGCCGGAGAGTTCGCATTACAGCCCTCCGTCGTTGGCCGACTTCAACCATCTGACGGCGTTTGCCAACAGCAAGAACGGCGTCTATTTTCGCGGCACGTCGAACATTCACCTCACGAATGCCCGCCTGGCGGACAACGTGCAGGCCACGATGTTTGCCTTTGATCAGACGATCAGCGACTCGCTCATCGTCGGTGTCAGCGACAACGATTTCGGTGGCGAAACGAAACACGGCATCGCCGTCTACGACGGCCCCAACGTCATATCCAACGTCCACTTTGCCGGCTTCAACGATCCCGGGGCGGGGACGTTCACCGTCATCGGCGCGGCCGAGCGCCACGTCAACCATCGCTTCTCTGGAATCACGTTTGACGATCCGGCAACACCTTTCACGTTTCCGGACACACCCGCCAACAACACGATCGCCCGGCACTGGGGATTCTCGCTCTACGACGTGGACGGGTCGCTCACCGGCCGCGCCGGACAGTCGATCGTTTACGACCATCCCATGATGCGAAGCGACGGCGACGTTGTCTTGCCAGGCTGGGAAAAGGCCGTCGTCAGCGGACGACGCTTCGGGCACTTGCGGCTGCAATACGGGTTCGACTCGGTCGACCAGATGCCCACGGTCACGGTCAGCCGCAGCGGCGGACCCGGCGCCGATGCCAGTTTCACGGAACCTCCGCTGTACGAACGATTCACGCAGCTTGGCGCGCTGATGAATACGAACTTTGTGTACACGGTCCACTACGACACGGCCTTGGCAAGCAACCAGGTCGAGATCAAGGTCGAAGAGGTCTCGGCCGGCGACTTTCTCTACGTGCGGATCGAGAATCCCTGGGAGTGGACCACCGTGCCCGAAACGCTCCCGCTGAAAAGTGAACAACTAGTGCGCGACAGCGACGTGTCGGCTTACTACGTCGAGTCCGACGGCGACGTGTTCGTCAAACTCGTCGTCGAGGAAAATATGTCGTATGAATCTGTGCGCGTTGCGCGTACGACGCCTCCGCGGCAGCTCAGGGTCGACACGACCGTCGACGAGTCGGACGGCGACACTGGCCCCGGCGACCTGTCGTTGCGTGAAGCGATCGAACTGGCCAACGCCCGACTGGGGTTCGACGAGATCACGTTCGCGCCGTCGCTCAGCGGCAACGTGATCCTGCTCACGCTTGGTGCACTTGCCGTCACCGATACCACTCGGATCGACGCCAGCGCGCTGCCCGCCGGCCTGACGATCGACGCATCCGGCAACGATCCCACACCCGAACTGGACAACGGCGACGGGACCACCGTGCTGAATATCAACGACGGTCGTACCGCCCCGCAGGTGGTTGAGCTACGGGGGTTGGCACTCACGGGCGGCGATTCAGCGTCGTCCGGCGGCGCGATCAATTCGTACGAAAGCCTCACCCTCGTCGACTCGGTCGTATGGGGGAATTCCGCGGCGGCACATGGCGGTGGCATTTACGCCAGGATTTATACTGGCGGAAAACTCCAGATTGACAACAGCACCGTGTCGGGAAATCGCGCCGGAGCCAACGGCGGCGGTATCTGGATGCAAGCGGTCGTGGGCGCTACGGCCGCCATACGGAATTCGACCGTCGCTCACAACACCGCCGACGCTGACAGTTCGGGCGACGCGGGTGGCGGCCTCTGGGTCGGCAGCCTGTATGTGCCGACACTCGTCAACACGATGGTCGCCGGCAACGTGTTGGGTGACGGTTTGCGCGACGATGTCTTGGGCGGTGTCGCCGTCGGGAGCGCCTTCAACCTGATCGGCGTCGGCAACGTCGCCGTTGGGATCGCTGACAGCGTCGACGGAAATCGCGTCGGTACGCTAGCCGCACCGATCGACGCCAGACTGGCGCCGTTGGCCGACAACGGTGGCGCCCGGCTCAGTCACGCCCTGTTGCCGCTCAGTCCCGCGCTCAACGCCGGCGACCCGCTGGTCACGGCCGGAATCGGTGGCGTGCCGTTGAGCGACGGTCGTGGTGCCCCGTTCGGACGGGTGCGCGGCGCGGCGATCGACATCGGTGCCTTCGAAGCCACACCGATTGCTGCCGACGGTAACGGCGACGGAATCGTGGATGGACTCGACTTTCTCGTCTGGGCAGCGCACTTTGGCGACCATCCGGCCGAGGATCCGCCCGGCGCGCCGGCCAACGGCGACTATGTCGAGGACGGCAAAGTCGACGGCATCGACTACCTCGCTTGGGTCGAGCGATTCGGTACCAGCATCGCGACTCCACCGTCGGTCACGCCGTTTGTTAGTCACGCCTCAACCACGACGGCTGCCGCGCAACGGGCGGCGCTGGATGCCGCGTTCGAAGACGATTACGGCGATGTAGATGATCATGGCGACGATGACGCCACCGCCGCGGCTTTCGACAATTTGCGGATGGCTCGTTGGCAACTCAGTCGGGCGTTTGATGACGTGTGCGCACACATCAGTGCCCAACGCCGCGCACCGAAGCGCGGCAGTGACCATGGCGACGACGGCTAGTGCAGCAGCAAGCTAAGCGATCGGCAATGAACGGGTGCGAGCGGTCACGATGACGATTGGCACGCCGCTGTCGGGCGGTGTTACAATTGCCTGAACTTCGTGACACGCCGCTTCGCACCACGCCCGCAGGCCCGCCGATGTTTCTTCTTCGCCAGTTTCCTCGTCGCCAGTTTCGCCGGCGCCAGTTTCTTCGTTCGTCACTCGCTTCCGGTGTTTCCCTAACGGCGTTCGGTCGGATGGCGACGGCCTGGGCCGGTGACGCGACGGCCGGTTCCACGGTCGGCTACGAGATTTCCCGCCATGTGCCGACGCGGCTGTTCGACGGTGAGCGATGCTGGTGTCATCCTCGGGCCGGTATCGTGACGGCGGCGGGCGCGGACGGCGGGCCACGCGTCGTGATGACGATGAACACGATGCACCTCTCCGGCAGCGACGTTTTCAAGGGCATGTACAGCCTCGAGACCAACGACCTCGGCGAGCACTGGACCGAACCACAACTCTCCGACGCGCTGGCGCCGCGCTACGAAGAGATCGACGGCGTGCGCCGCCCGGTGGCCGTCAGCGACTTCTGGCCCAAATGGCACGCCGCCTCTGGCCAATTGCTTGGCACCGGCCACACGGTCGTTTACACGCCTGACTGGCGCGTCACCCACCCGCGGCCTCGGCACACGTCATATGCGGTTTACAATCCGAGCGACAGCCATTGGAACCAGTGGCGCAAACTCGAGATGCCCGCCGACGAGCCGTTCACTGATGCCGGCGCCGGTTGTGCGCAGCGCGTCGATCTGGAGGACGGTTCGATCCTGCTGCCGTTCTATTTTCGGCCGCCCGAGCAGAACTCCCGCGTGGCGGTGATGCGTTGCACGTTCGACGGCCAGACGCTGCGTTATCAGGAGCACGGCAACGTGCTCACCCACGAGAACGAGACGCGCGGGTTGCACGAACCGTCGCTGGCGCACTTCGGCGGTGAGTTTTTGCTCACGATCCGCAACGACAAGCTGGGCTTTGTCACCCGCAGCCGCGACGGGCTTGAATTTGAACCGATCCAGGAATGGCGTTTCGACGATGACGAACCGCTCGGCAGCTACAACACCCAACAACACTGGGTCACGCACACTGACGGGCTATTTCTCGTCTACACACGCCGGGGCGCGAACAACGATCATGTATTTCGCCATCGGGCGCCGCTGTTCATGGCACAAGTCGATCCCGCGCGGCTGCGCGTCGTCCGCAGCACGGAGCGCGTGCTCGTCCCCGAGCGCGGTGCCCGGCTGGGCAACTTCGGCGTCACACGGGTTTCGCCGCAGGAGACCTGGGTGACGGTGAGCGAATGGATGCAGCCCCAGGGTGTCGAGAAGTACGGCAGCGACGGCAGTGTTTACGTGGCCCGCATTCGCTGGGACAGGCCGAACGTCTGAAGCGCCGCCGGCTGGGAAGTCGGACTACCGGGGCGGCGGAAGCTTCGCGGCCGTGTTCGAGCCAATCATGCTGGTCGATGTTGCTGTGAACGAGCGTCGGCAGCGGTCATGACCTGGTCGGCTGCCCAGGCAGCCAGGGCGACGGCCGCCGTTTCGACGCGGAGAATGCGTGGCCCCAGTCCCACGATGCGCCAGCCGGCGGCGACGGCCGCCTCCGCCTCTTCGTCGATGAGCCCACCTTCGGGGCCGATAGCGATAGCCAACTCGGCGCCGGCCGATACGCTGATAGCTAGCGGAGTCGTCCCCGACGGAGCGAGGTGGGCAACGAGCCGCCACGGCGCCGCGGCCGACTCGACGTACGACTGCCAAGGCTGTGGCGAAGTGATCTCCAGCAAACGGTTGCGGCCACATTGCTTCGAGGCCTCGACGACGCCGCGACGCAGCCGGCCGAGCGATTTCTCATCGACGCGAACAACGCTCCGGACGGTTGTGAGCGGCACGATCCGCGTGACGCCCAGTTCCGTGAGCTTCTCGACGAGCCAACGCCCGCGGTCCCCCTTGGGCAGCGCCACGCCGATTTCGACCGAGGAGGGCAATTCCCGGTCGACCTCGCGCCGTGGTCCGATATCGAGGGCGACGGTGCGGCGGTCGAGACGGCTGACCGTGGCGGCGAACTCACTGCCGCTGCCGTCGAACACAATAATCTGGTCGCCGGGACGAATCCTCATGACGTGGATGAGGTGATGCGCTTCGGGGCCGTCCAGGGTGGCATGTGAGGCGGTGATCGGTCGATCGAAGAAATAGCGGTCGGCCACGTCATTCTCGCGGCGGGAAGGATAGTTCAGGGCCCGCCCGGGGCGGCATGCACTTCAACATACCGACAGGTACCCCACAACGGCAATTCGCCCGCACGACAATTCACGTGCGCCAACGCGTCTCATCCGAGTGCGTTCGTCGTGGTGGGGCGGCCCGCCGCCGATCACCAGCAACCAAGTGCCACTTATCCGAAAACCAGCAACTACCGATGACCAGCAGCCGATGGGCCGCGACAAGCTAACCTAGGCGGCCAGCACGAATCTCCCTAAAATATTGGCCGACGTTTGAGTATCGACCAACCACGGTCGGCTGTAGACGCCGCGTGCCCGGGGAGCCGCGTGTCTGACGAAAGAAAAGTCATGCGTGCCGCCGCGGGGGCCTTTGCCTGCGACTCGACTTCACGTGGTGGAAGGCGTGGTCGCGGCGGCGGTGGATCGCCTAGTTTCCAACGTTTTGGCTACCGAACAGGATACCAGTTGCCTTGGCCAGGAAATCGAGCAACAAGCAGAAACCGTCCGGCCTCAACGAGGCCGCCGAGGCGGGCGAGCCGATCGAAGTCGATCCGGTCGACCTCAAGGATCCTCTGTTGGCCGCGTTCTTGGCCTGGTTGATCCCCGGGGCCGGACACTTCTACCAGGGACGCACGTTCAAGGGCGTGATCTATTCGGTCTGCATCCTGGGGACGTTTTTCTACGGGCTGTTGTTTCTCGGTGACGGCCACGTGGTGTATGCGTCGTGGAAGCCCGATCCGTTCCGCTTCGCCTACCTGTGTCAGGTGGGCGTGGGGCTGCCGGCGCTGCCGGCCCTGGTCCAGGCGCATCGCGCGCGAGAAGGCAAGGGGCGACTTTTTGGCAGCGACTTCATGGCGCCCCCAGCACCGCGCCAAGATCGCAACCGCGCCGGCGAGTTGGACCAGTGGCACTACTACCTGCATCAGTATTTCGAACTCGGTACGGTCTACACGATGATCGCAGGCTTGTTGAACCTTCTGGCGGTGTACGACGCCTGGCGCGGACCGGCCTTTGTCATCGTCGATGAAAAGAGTCTCGGCATCCGTTCCGCCCGCCCTCCCACAAAGGAACCCCCGGGCGACAAATCCCCGTCGCGCTCGCCGGCGAAGTCCTGAACGTGACGACGCGGCGGTGCGAGGACAACCGCAGATCGAACAAGCACAGATCGTTTTACTCAGCGCCGGCGCACACGCAACGGTTGCTGGATGGCTCCTCCCAATAGCGCCGGCCCAGTCACATGGTGATTCTTTATTCCATTCCGCTGATCGTCGCGGTGAGCCTGGTCTATTCGGCGTCGCGCTACGAGCCCCCCGTCGTGATCGCCACGCATGCCGTGAAGACGGCCGGTTGGATCGTCGGACTGATGGGGGCGATCTATCTCATCCTCGCGGCCGCCACGACGCTGCTCTAGCGACCTGCGTTACGTGCTTTGCGGCCCGATTTCGGCGAAACGAGCGTTTTTTTGCCCGTTTTTCCCGGTCGACTGTGGATACGGCCTCGGCGAGGGATTATAGGGGAACGAAGTCAGCCGCCTCGATTGGCGGCGCGGTGCGCGTGCTGCAGTGACCCGCCTCGTCTGCTTCGCCGCGACGCGCACCGCTTCTTGACCCGCATCCTTTGCGCTCCGCAATGTGGCCGTGGCTCTACGCTCCTACGTTCTTATCATGATTGCGCTCAGCGCCGCGTGCGCCGTGGGTGGTCTTGCGCATGCACAGGAGGCGGCGAATGCCGCGAGCGCTCGTTCAGAATCAGCCACGGCCAATTCATCCACCGCCGCACTTGCCGCGAGCCTGGAGCGTTTGATCGACTTGGTGCCGCCGCGTGACGACGACTGGTCAAGTGTCGACACGGACGTCATCGCCGGGGCCACCGACGACACCGAGGCAAGTTTCGCCGCCGCGGCTGAGTTTGCCGACGTGACCAGCGCGGCCGCGTTGTACGAAGCCTGTGACCGCCTGCTCGCGGCCAAACGCATGGTCGACGAACTTCTCGACCAGGTATTGGCGCGACGTACCCAATTCGCCGACGCCAGGGACGATGTCAGCGACGACGCCGCAGCCGTCGACCAGGCGTGTCGGTTCCTCCGCACAAGTTCCGAACTTATCGACCTTTCGGGACGACTCCGCTACACCCTCGCCGACGCGTTGCGGTTGGCTCGTGACGAATTGCTCGCCCAATGGGCCGACCAGCACCCCGGCGCCAGTGGTGTCGACCGTCACGAAGCGCTCGCCGAATTGCTCGGCGTCATGGTCCGACACAACAGTTCGATCGGTGCGTCAGTGCTCGCTCCCGATTTGCTGGCGCCTGGCGCTGAAGCGGAGGCTCCGCCACCGCGGCGCGGCGTCTCGACTGGCAACATTGAGCGGCAGACGTTGGCACTGATCGCCTCGTGTGGAGACGTGGATCGACTCGATGACTTGGTGCGCTACGTTCGCGACGAGCGCACTCCCGACGAAATGATCCTAGCTGCGGCCGAAACGATTCGCGCATTGGGGCTGCCGCAAGACGTCCGACCGGACCAGGACCCATCGCTGCCCCAGCCCGTCATCACGGCGGCGGAGCTGCGCGACGTAGTGATGCGCGCAAAGCCGGGAACGCTGCCGCCGAGTCTGGCGCGTCGCCGCGACGAGTTGCTCGCTTGGCTCACGGGTCGGGCGGCCGTGGGCCTCGAATCGGACGAATACCGTGTTGGCAATATCGTCGTGCGACCCGGCGACTGGCTGCTGATGCGCAACCCTTCGCCGTACAATCTCTTCAGTGCGCTCACGCCGGGGTTGTTCACCCACGTCGGCGTCGTCGCCCTGGAAACCGGCAGCGACGGACGGCGGCGGATGGTGATCGTGGATCTGCCCGAACGCGGCACCTCGATGCCCGCCACCAACGTCGAGGTCTTCCTGCAGCGGACCTTGCACTATGCGTTCATGCGCGATCGCGACGCCGACGTTGGCGGGCGGATGGGCGAGGCGGCCCGCTCGGTGATCGGCAACGAGGTCGAGTTCGACCTCAACTTTCGCACCGACGGCATCGACGCCCTGGCCGGCCAGCCGCTCGCTCGCCAGAAGATCAAGTCGTACTGCGCCGGGTTGTTGCTGCTGACGGCGCAGGCGTCGGGGATCGAGCGCACCGAGTTTTTCCCCTTGTATGAAACACCCGCCGGCGGCAACACGATCGAGAACCTGCACAAGATTGGGCTCGTCGTCGGCGACACGATCGTCTCGCCCACGGCGGCGCTGTTCGCGTCGCGGCTCCAGCTCGTGGGCCGACGCCGACCGATGTACGAACCGACGCGCGAGATCCAAGAAGCGGCGTACGACCACTTCGCCGCCGGGCTGGCGAGCCGTGAACTTCGCGTTGCGCCGACCGTGTATCAATCGCTGCGGCTGCGTGTCGCCGAGTTTGCCGAAGGCAACGACCTGCTCTCGCGCGCGGTGGCGGGGGCGGCGGGGGTCAATCCCGAGACCGACCTGGTGGCCGCCGCCAAGGCCGCTGCTGTCGTCGAACTGCTCGACCGCATTGCCTACCAGGCGAGCGACGAGTTCCTCGGTGCCCGCTACGCCGTCCGCAGCCGCACGACGGACAACTCGGCGACGGCGCTGGCGAGTGAAATGACGGTAGGTCAATTACGCGCCCGTCACGCGGAACTTCGCCGCCGCTGGACCGCGGGAACACTCACACCGCGGCAACTGCGCATCGAACTGGTGGATTACTACATCGAGCAAAGCCGCCGTCAACTCGACGAGCGGTTCTTCAGCGACGACTGACTTCACCGCGCGATTTGCTTGACCCGCACCGGGGCGATCCACGAAGATCGGGAAACGTCGGCCGTCGTACACACGGTTCTCAAACCGCCACCGGGGAGAACGTCTCCTTGCCCGCCGCCACAGAGCCCACGCGAAGCCGCATTCAACTCGGCGGACTGTTCGTGGGGATGCTGTGCGCCGGCGTGTTCGCCGCTGGGCCGGCATTCGGCTGGACGCTCGCCCCGGGGCATCCGGAACTGGGGGCCGTGGCGGGGGTCGCGCTGCTGATGGCCTGCTGGTGGCTCACCGAAGCGGTGCCGATGGCCGTGACGGGGCTCGTGCCGCTGGTGTTGTTTCCGCTGCTGCGCGTGATGCCGGCCAAACAGGTCGCGGTCAGTTACGGCAGCGATCTCTTGCTGCTGTTCCTGGGCGGGTTTCTCGTCGCGCTCGGCATCGAAGAGAGCGGCTTGCACCGTCGGCTGGCACTGCGGATCGTGGCCGCCGTGGGGGACAGCCCGCGTCGACTGCTTTTCGGCTTCATGGCCGCCTCGGCGTCACTGTCGATGTGGCTCAGCAACACGGCCGCCACGGTGATGCTGTTCCCGATCGCACTGAGCGTGCTCGCCGCCGGTGCGAAGACGCAGATTGACAACGCGCCAGGCGGCGAACAATTCTCCGAGCGAACGCCCTTCGGCACCGGCGTGATGCTCGGCATTGCCTACGCTGCCAGCATCGGCGGTTTTTCGACGTTGATCGGCACGCCGACAAACATCGCCTTTCGCGCGTTGTACGAAGAGGCGTTTCCCGCTGCGCCGGAGATCAGCTTCGGTGGCTGGATGTTGGTGGCGCTCCCGCTCTCGTTGGTCTTCTTGGTGATGGCCTGGGCCGTGATCGCCTTCGTGACGGTGCGTTTCCCTAACGACCGTTTCCTCGGCGGCCCCGCGTCGATCCACCAACAGTTGGCGGAACTCGGACCGATGCGGCCGAGCGAACGGCGGATGGCGGTGATCTTCGCCGTCACCGCCGCGCTGTGGATACTCCGCCAACCGGTCGCCGGCGTCGGTTGGGCGCCCTGGTTGGGCGTGGGTGACTACGCCACCGACGCCACAGTGGCGATCACGATGGCATTGGTGTGCTTCATCGTGCCGGCCGGCGGCTGGCGAGGTCCGGCGCTGCTCGAATGGGGCTGCACCCGCCGCGTGCCTTGGGGCATCCTGCTGTTGTTCGGCGGCGGCCTGGCATTGGCCGAAGGCATGAAGGCGAGCGGGCTGGACGTCTACCTGGGTGAGCGGCTCGGCGGGCACGTCGCCGGCATGCGCCCCAGCATGGCTGCCACGCTCACGTCGTTGGCGATGACGTTCATCTCGGAACTGACGAGCAACGTCGCCTGCGTGAACATGAGCATGTCGGTCTTGGCCACGACGGCACAGACCGCCGGCTGCGATCCCCGACTGTTGATGATCCCCGCCACGTTGGCCGCCTCGTGCGCATTCATGTTGCCGGTGGCGACGCCCCCCAACGCGATCGTCTACGGCTCGGGTCAGATTCGCGTCGTCGACATGGTCCGCACGGGCCTGGTGCTGAACCTGCTGGGCCCGCCGCTGATCGTCGCCTGCGTGATCCTGCTGGGCGGCCCGATCCTCGGCATCGACCTCAACGGCCTCCCCGAGTGGGCCGCGCCCGACTCCACCTTTTCTCACACCGCGGAAAGGAAGCAATT
>JAGQPT010000034.1 GCA_020426575.1 Planctomycetales bacterium | reverse complement strand
TTCGCCTCGACGCGCCGCGGCAGTATCGGCTGCCCGAGGGGGTGACGCGGGAGACGGCCTGCGCGCACTTTCTCGGAGAGGTCGAAAAGGTGATGGCGGCGCGGCACGAAGAAGTCGCCGGCGTGGTCGTCGAACCGCTCTTGCAGGCGGCGGCCGGGATGATCACCCATCCGCCGGGCTTTCTCCGCGGACTGCGTGAGCTGTGCGATCGCTACGAGGTGATGCTGATCGCCGATGAAGTTGCCGTCGGCTTCGGCCGCACCGGCACGATGTTCGCCTGTGAGCACGAAGCGGTGCGGCCCGACTTCCTCTGCCTGGCAAAGGGGATCACGGCGGGGTATCTGCCGCTGGCGGCCACGCTGACGACGACCGAGGTCTGGAACGCGTTTCTGGGTGCGTACCGCGAGAGCCGCACTTTCTATCACGGGCACACTTACGGGGGGAATCCGTTGGGTGCCGCCGTGGCGCTGGCGTCGCTCGACGTGTTTCGCGACGAGCGCGTGCTCGAAAAATTGTCCGAGAAAATCGATCGACTGGCCGGGCACTTGGCGCGGATCGGCGAATTGGCGCACGTGGGCGACGTGCGTCAGCGCGGGATGATTGCCGCCGTGGAGCTGGTGCGCGATCGCGCCACGGCCGAGCCGTTCGACTGGTCCGAGAAACGCGGCATTCGGGTGTGCGACATTGCCCGGGGCGAGGGAGTGTTGGTTCGGCCGCTGGGCAACGTCGTGGTGATCATGCCGCCGCTGTCGGTGAGCCTCGGGGAACTGGATCGCATTTGCGAGGCAATCGAGCGCGGCATTGTTGCCGTAACGGAAGGGGGCGCGTGACCGACGGACTGTAGTCGCGTTATTGGGCGACCGAGCGACTGCCGCTGGGCGAGCCGGCGATGCGTTCGCCGTCGGGCAGCGGTCGGGCGGCGACCGAGAAGCCCTGTTCATAGAACCAGGCCCGCAACTGGCGAAACAACTCGAAGCTGTCAGGGTAGGTCCAGAGCGTGACGACGGTTTGGGCGGGGTTGAGCTGCGCGACTTTCGCCGCGAACAGGGCTCTGGGACCGAACGCCTCTTCAACGGTTTCGCCGAGGTCGCTGGCCACGGGAATGAGTTCCCACTCGGTCAGCCGCACGCCGGTCTCGCGATTGCCGGTGACGATCGAAACATCGTAGGGTGTTTCAAAACGCTCGAGATGGTAGCGGAGCCGAAAGCCGGCGACGGGGCCCACGGTGCTGGTCACATCGCTGAGCATCCGCAGTTTGCGGGCCTGGGTTTGGGCGTCGGACTTGAACTGGGCGAGCAGCCGGTCAAGTTCGACGACCGCCACGCGGCCCCCTTTGAGCTGGAAGTGCGCTTCGCCCCCCTCGACCTCGCGGGCGACCGGCGTGGGATAGCAGATCAGCTTGGTCGGCGGGTGCTCGGTCTTGCGGAGCCGTTCGAGTTCGTCGCCGAGGGAGTCGGCCGTGCCGCGTCGTTCGGCGAGTTCCACTTCCAACCGGGCGATCTCTGGGTCGGGCTCCGCGACTTCGGCCTCGGCGGCCGAAAGTTGCGCGCGGAGTCGCTCCGCGGCGGCGAGCGCGTCCTCGTGCTTGCGGGCGAGCGTAGAAGCGGTGGCCGTGGCGCCGGCGAGTTGACGCCGCGCGGCGTCGCGCTCGTTCACTAATTGTGCCAGTCGATGCTCAGCCTCGGCGTGCGACTGCGCGGTGGCGAGGGCCGAAGAGGCGGAATCGTGTGGCGCGCTTCCGACGCGCACACCGACGACCATCACCAGGATGATGAGGATGCCGACGATGTTGGCAACGATGTCCAGAAACGAGTCGTCGCCCGGCGCGGCGTCGCCCGATGCGCTTCGATCACGTTTTCGTCGGTAAGCGGCCATACGAGTGGGGCTGGGCGGGGGTGGGTACTGTTCGGGTGTGGAAAAATATCGGCAAGTGCGTCAGCGAACGCCGCGGCGGGGGGCGGTGGGTTGCGCCGCGGCGCGCGGCGAGGTTGAACGGAGTTTGAGCTGCAGGCCACTGTCGGAGAGCATGTGCTTGAGTTGTTCGTAGCGGGCGATTCCGTCGGGCGACACCTCGGCAACGAGCACCGGGCTCCAGTAAAGGCCGCGACCGGCGAGTCCCCACGTGTCGGTGTAGTCCCAGACGGCCGAGACGACGTCGCTGAGCGTGTCCCGGGCGTCGTCGGTGAACTTGACGACGTTGCGTTCGCGGCGGCCGTCGGCCGACAGCACGACGAAGCGCTCGGCATCGACGCGGACGCGAATCGGTCGCGTAACGGGTATTGCGCCGCCGGCGGTGTTGGCGAGCGCCCAGGGCGGTTCGCCCTCATCGCCGTGTGACGGATTGAGGTCTCGATTGTCGCTGCCGCGGGTTGGCGGTGTGCCTCCGACCCCGATTGCGCTCGACGAAACGGAGCCCGACGAAGCTGCTCCGGACGTTGCGGCGGATTGACCCGAAAGGCCGTGGGGTGAACCGCCGCCGGCCGCGGCGCCGCCGCCGGACGTGCCCGTGGCGGGCGACGACATGTCGGCAGAAAAGCCGCGTGCCGACGGTGTGACGGGACCGCCCGATGACGCGGCGGAGCCTGCCTGCGATGCCCCATTGCCACCGCCGGGCTGCGGCGCGATGAGTTGAGGTCCGGGTGTGGCGGCGGACGAGCCGGACGGGCCGGACGAGGTGGGAGGGTCGTCGAACGACGGTGTTGCAGATGCCGCGCCGCCGTTGGGCGCGTTGTCGAAGGCGAAACGATCCTGGTCCGCGTTGAGCGAACCGCTGCCGCTGCCCGGGCCGCCACCACCCGTTCCGGCTGAGCCGGTTGCCGCCGCGGGGGAATCGAGCGGCATCGGATGCAGCGGTGCCGCCGGCGGCATCGGGCCACCGGGCATCCCCATAGCAGATGCGCCCATCGATGTGACCGAAGGTGCACCGCCCGAAGACGTGCCGCCCGCTGCGCCGCCGTTTGTGCCGAGCATGTCCCGACTTCCGGTGGGTGCTGTGCCATTGCCAGTCAGCGATCCGGTGCCGACGGCTCCGGCGGCCGAACCGCTGCCGCCGAAATGGTTGGCGCCCTCAGCCGTTGCCGGCAACGCGTCGCCGCCTGGGCCGTTGCCATCGCCTCCTCCGCCCGATCCCCCGTATTCGGACATCGGGCGGCCGAGTCGCGGTGCCGAGCGGGCCAGGTGCAGTTGCATCCGCCGCGCTTGCTTGACGGCGTCGTCGAGAACGAGGGCCAACTCTTCGTCGACTTCGGGGTATTCGAGTTGCCAGTCGTCCTCGACCAGTTCGTAGCCGAACTCGCCCGTTGCCGCGCTGACGGCGAGTCGGGCGAGGTAGAAGTTCTTCACCCCGCCGGGGCGGACCAGCAGCAACGGGTAGGGAACACCGAGTCGGCCCGCGTCGGTGTGCTGCAACCGCATCAGGTGGTCGTTGGCCGCTTCGACGGCGTGACTGAGCGGATTGATTTTTCCAAAGGGCGTGTCGAGTTCCGACGTGCGGATCTCGACCCCCTCGGGCTGCAGGATCACGCCCTCGGCGGTGCACTCGATGTAGACGGGGCGACGGCGCGTGCCGTACTGTCCCTGGTAGGGGACGACGGCATAGGACTTTGAGTGCCGCTCGCCGACGCCGCCCAGTCGCTCGCGCTCGGCGCGGCTCTTGTTGATCGCGTGGTCGAGTTCTGTGATTTCTGCGAGCAGCGCCAGACGGCGTACGTCGCTGTCGTCTTCCGTGGAATCATCGTCGGCGGCCAACTGAGCGGCGAGCCGGTTGCTATCCTGCTCTGCGCGAATGATCGCATCGTGCAGCGCCGTGTTGTGCCGACGCGCCTCGGCCAATGCGGCGAGCAGAGTTTCCCGTTCGCGGCTCACGCGCGTGGCCGCGTCGGCCAGCCGGGTGGCGTCGCGCGCGGCGGCCTCGCGCTCGTGCGCTTGGGCGGCGGTGGCCGTGCGATGCGTCTGCTCGGCAATCACGACGAGCAGGAGGATCAGCGCGCCCATCGTCGAGATCAGGACGGCCAGGAACGGGAACAGCGAAACGTTCACGGCCGCGTTACCAGCGCGTGGGCGCCTCATGCCGCTTGACCTTTTCGCGCGTCACCGTGTGTCGAATCGTTGGCGCGGTCAGCCAATGAAAGATTAGCCCGAGCCGCTAACAGTTGGATCGCCGTGGAGAGGCTGAGCAGCGTTTCGTCGAACTTGGCCGTGCCGGTCACCGCCGCGAGGTTGGCATCGAGTGACGATTGCAGGCGGCTGACTTCGTCGGCCGTGGCGCCGAGTTGCCGCAACAGCTCGGTGCGCTCGCTGATTTGTTGCTCGATCGACTCGAGACGTTCGGCGACGCCGTTGATCGCCTGGGTGGCGGACTGCCATTGAGCGTGGGTACGGCTGGTCAGGTCGCTTTCGATCTCGGCGACGCGGCGGGCGTGATGCGCGAGTCCGTCGCCGAGGGCCTCGGCCAGCGCGCCTTCGAGCCGCTGATGGATGTCGTCGACAAGCGCTTGCCAGCGGTCGTTGGTCGTGTCGACCGCCGAGTTCCAGGCGGCAGCTTGTTGGTGAGCCAGACGTTCATGCGAGCCGACGAGCCCCTCGATCATGCGGCGGACCGAAAGCAAGTGGGGATCGTGTGTCGTTGTGCCGGGCGCGAAGAGCCGGGCCAGTTCGTCGGCAGCGCCGCGGTCGACTTCGGCGAGCAGTTGCGACTCGCGGCGTTCGACGACAAAGAGCGTGAACATCAGCACGATGGACAATGACAGGGCCAGCGCCGTGGTGTCGAAGGCGACCCCAAGGCCGCCGGTGACGTTCGAGAGCGACTCGTCGAGCGACTGCGGCGAGAGGTTCGCGATCGCCAGGGTGATGCCGATCACCGTGCCGAGAAAGCCGACGATGGGGATCGCCCAAGCGATGGTTCGTACGAGTCCATATCCGGCATGGGCGCGATCCAACGCGTCGTCGGTGAGGTATTTGAGGTGGTCGTCGAGGCCGTCGGCGGATTGCTGGCGGCGGATGTGCTCGCAGGCGGCGGTGAGGCGCTCGACGAGGTACGAGGCCTGCTGGCGCCGCGACAGCGACTGCAGACGTGCCAGCACGGCATCGACGGCATCGGCGGTGCGAGCGTGTTGCGGAACATCGGCCAGCGGCGAAGGGACGAGGTCGGCCTGCTGGCGGCGGGTGTCGAGCAGGCGCAGCAACAGCGCCGCCGCTCCCACGAAGAACAGGCTCGCCTCGAGGTATTCGGCCCAGTGGCTGGCGAAGTAGCGGGCAATGAGTCCGCCTTCCAGCGGTCCGCCCGGTGCGGCGCCGACACTGATCGCCCAGTAAAAGCCGATCGTGGCGATGCCGCCCCAGAAGATCGGCGATTCGAATGCAGCGGCGACCCGCTGGTTGAGTCTTTGCCACATGGCGTAGCTACCTGTCGGTGGAGTCGTAGTCGGGGGCAAGCGATTGAGGGAGGCGTCGTGACATCGTGTCGACGCTAGCACAGCACGGCGTCGACGTTGGCGCGCATCCTGCACGTCATAGTCGGCGTGATCGATACAAATTATGAGCGAAACTGGCAACGTCAGTGTGGGAGGCACAGTGTGGGCGGCACAGTGTGGGCGGCTTGGTGCGAGCAGAGTGACGGAAGTCGTGGGCAGTGGTCGTATATGACATCGCACAGGACGCGTGAGGCACAGCTTCGAGCAGTCAGTGCTGACAAGCCAGCAGCGGCACCCCGGCGGTGGCGCCAGGGTTGCGGCACGCGGGAGTGTGGCAAGACAAGTCCGCTGTGGCACAAAACCGCGTGCGGCTGCGTATACGACTTAGCGATGTGACTGGGCGTTGTGATAAGTAGTGCGCCGGCCGCCGTGGTCGGTGAGGCACGCATCGGGTGGTAGCGTCGTTGAGTTGCGCGGTTACACTGGTTTTAAGAATCAGCAAAGAGTTGCTTCGACGGCGGCCGATAGAATGGTCTGTGGCAGGGGCGACACGCCAATGCGGGGCCAGACGCCTCAGCCGGATCACGGATCCCGAGGAACGCAAGAAGCAGCGCTTGCCGCGGCGAGCGAATGAATATTCCCAGGAGGGCAACAGTCCGGCGCCGGCCCCGAGGTCGCCCGGACTGTTTTTTTATGCGCTGCGGGAAGGTTCACCACGGAGAACACGATGGACACGGAGGGGAGGATTCGTTTCTCAGTCTGCCTGTTTTGAAAAGTCGAATTGGTAGACGTCACTGGAAGACCGCTGGACGGCAAGGCCCTGGCTAAATTTGAGTTCAGGCTCGTCGGACTCGCTCGTGCCGAACACGAACCAGCCACTTCGACCTGCAACTGAGACCAGTCTAAAGTTGCCGACTTTGCGTAGTTGTTGAAGCGCTTCTGCGATTGTTTGGGACGGACGAATGCTTGCTACGACATCGAGTCGCGTGTGATGATCGTCAATCTTGACGACGACGCGCTGCAACGACAACTCGCATGCTGCGGACAATTCCGCCGCATGACTCAACTCGTCGCGATAATCGTCGGGCGCCCGTTCTGTGCCGACGGCAATCACATGTTCGGCCCGAAATGTGATTGCCGTTCCGGGCCGCAGCAGTCCTGACGTGATTGGTTGATTTGCGAGAACACCGATGTATTCGTCGCCCTCGCGCCGATCGACGATCACCCACATCCTCTCCGCGTCGCCGTCTTTGAGGTCGAACACCAGTTTTGCCGTTGTTTGCGGGGGGAGCCGGCGACGCGTTTCTTCTGAGGGCGTATCGTAGGTGCCTGGATTCTGCTTGTTCTCCGATACCGCGTCGACAAGCGTGTAGGGTGCGTCGATGACGCGCATATCTTTGGAATCGCCACAACCAGGCATCAACAGAGCGATGCCCGCAGCTAGTAGAACACTTATCCGTGTGTTTGGTGTACAGGACTTGATCACATTGCCTCCCCTAAAGCACGCGCGGGCTAACCCCGCGCACCATCACTGCCGATCGAGGACGAAGCGGCGGATTTCGTGGGAGCCGTTGGGGCGTTCGTTTTCGGCGTAGACCCAGATCTGGTCGTCGACCCACATCCATTCCGAGTAGCGCCAGGCCTTGAGCCGACCCGGCGTCGTGCTTTGCAGCAAGGGGCGGTCGGGCGTGAGGTCGATCACGTGTGTGAGGTCGAACGTGAAGCCGAGGCCCGTGGCGATGTTGTAGACCGGGTCGTTCCAGCGAGTGTCGCTGCCTTCGTAGACGTAGAGGTAACCGAAGCCGAGCGGCAAGATGCTCGCCGGTCGGACGGCCCAGTCGTGCCAGCCGGCCAGGTCCATCACCGATTGCGAGAGCGGGCCGACCGGTTGCCACGACTCGCCGTCTTCGCTGGTGAAGTGGTACGTGCGTTCGGTGCTGCGCGTGACGCCGATCGTGAAGCAGTGCCAGCGTCCTTCGAGGTGGTTGATCACGGCGTCCTTGTAGCCGGTCGGCACGGGGGCCGGCCGCGTGTAGGTGCCGACGATTGTGCCGGGGTCTTGTTCCTCTTCGGCGGCGGGTTCGATCACCCCCTTGGCCGTCGAGGCGACGAACTGGTCGGGGCGATCGACGTCGTCGAACTTGAAGATCGACCAGGGACCGTTGAGTCGGCCACAGGCGTAGAGTTTGAATTTGCCGGTTCGCGGATCGCGGCGCAGCGACGGTCGCTCGAAGCCGGGCAGCGGCACGTCCTCGCGCTTGAGCGAGTGCACGTGGTCGAAGTGGACGCCGTCGGCCGAGCGGAAGATGCGGATTTCATAACCGCGTTTGCCCAGTGGGCGGTCGGGTGAACGCATGCGGGCGGCCATCCAGAAGTTTCCCTCGTCGTCGCGCGCCAGCGACGGAGCGCCGGCCCACCACTCTGCCTCGTCGCGGTCCGGTACGGCAATGACGTCCCAGTGCTGGAAGCGGGCGGCGATGTTCGCGAGCCCCAGCGTGTCGACGGAGAGTTCAGCGGAGAGTTCGTCGGCGGCGTGAATGGCCGGGCCCGAGCAGACGAGCGCTGCGAGTGTGAGCAGAAGCGATGGCACGAGGGGGTGACGACGAACAGCGGGGCGCAGCATAGCGGGCCTTTCAGGCGGAGCATCAGACAAAGCGCGGGCCCGGGTGCCACCCCGTGCGGCGAGGGCCTCGCGACAAAGCCGCATTATAGACAGAAGCGGCCGCTCCCTGCTGGTCTGCTGACCCTGTGAATCCTCGTATTCTGCCGAATGCCCAGCTGGCGTGGGTACAGTGGCCGGACGTTACCGCAACCGAGTTTGCAGCCGCCATGGGTGCTTTGCGGTCACCGTGGATGCAATGGTTCTGACACCAGAGTGGTGGACGCTTGAGTGGCGGGCGCTCAAACGGCGGGGTGCGCGACGCCTGGCGAGAGACGAGTCTGCACCGGGGCAGGTGGCCTCGTCTCTCGCCTGGCCGCGATTCGTCTCGGGGTTGGCCCCGCGCCGCTGGGCACGCGCCAACCGCAGAAGCGGGGCGGGTGCCTAGGCAGGTCGTGGGGACTCGATTCAGCGGCAGTGGCGTCCGTGGTGATGGTAGTGACCGCCGCCTCCGCCTCCGCCGAAGCTGAAGCTGACCGCTGGCGGATAGTAAGCGGGATAGCGATACAGGGGCGCCGCGCCGTAAAAGCCGTAGGTGCGGTATCCATAGCCAAAGGCAGGTCCGTACGCCGGAGCGTAGATGGGCGCACCGTAGCCGTAGTAGCCGGGATAGCCGCTATTGATGCTGATGCCCCAGCCGCCGGCCTGTGCTTCGTTGGC
>JAGQPT010000391.1 GCA_020426575.1 Planctomycetales bacterium | reverse complement strand
CTCGGGAGTTCGTAACAAGGGTTCGGCAAGCAAACTCTGCAACGCGGTCGGTGTCGGCACGACTTGTCACCTCATCACATCTGAATCGAACCCGACTGTACGCGCGCAATCGGCTAGGTAGCGCGCTACCGGCACTTTGGCGATCATTCCTCTCGCGGAATGACGCGAATCAGCAGCTGCGCCAGCAAGAATACAACGAGCAGCACCGCCACGGCGTGAGGGATGTAGCTTGCCCACGGCACCTGCAGCCAAACCAACAGCGCCACCGCGGGAATCGAGAACGTCAGCAGGAGCAACAACACGCACCCCCAGGCACTCATCGTGGCGCGAAACGTCTCGCGCTCGCTCTCCCGTTCGGTGCGAAGTTGGATGGTGCGTCGACGCCGCAGGCTGCGATCGACCGCTTCGACGACCGTCATGGCCTCGATCGCGTCGTCGATGTCCAATCCCACCGGCTTTCCCGTCAGGGCCGCCTCGAGCGCATTCAGCACTGCAACGGCGGGAGGCGATCCTGGATTGTCGCCGACCGTTTCTCCATCGATTGTCCACGCCCCATCGTCGGGCATCTTCAAAACGGTCGACTTGTCGTGCGCTTTGCAGGTCAGCGCGCCTCTCGGCTCGCCGGCGGTCACTTCGCTTGTCCAGGTCACGCTGTCGCCGGTCGCCGTCGTCAGCTGTACGTTCAACTCACGCGTCGCCGGGTCCGATGCCCGCGGTCCAAAGGCCGCCACTTCAGTGACCGGACCTACGCAGTAGCGCAGCAGATCGGCGTCGTGCGCCAGCTGTTCCCGCGCCGTCCAAGGCCGCGCCGCCGACAAATACCGCTGTAAGACAAATCGCCGCGGTCCGCCTTGCCCACCAGCGTCGCTCAACGACCGGCGAAAACGCTGCGTGGCGGGGTTCAACCTCGCGGGCAAAAAGGGCAGCACCGGCGCATGTCCGACCTCGCGCTGCGCCAACTCAACCTCGTAGTATGGCAACGGGTCGCCAAACACCGGGTGCGAAAACAACAGAGGAACGCCAGCTTGCGAAAGTTTGACGACCTGATCGGCACGACGCAGGTCGCTGACTTCGCGCGCCACAACGACGGCGTCGGCCAGCCGCCCGGTCGCGAGTTCCTCCCAACCGTCGCACAATTCGATCCCAGGGACGATCTCGCGCAGCATCGCCACCCGGTCATTCAGTTCGCAGCCGTAAGCAACGGTGTCGCCGCGCAACACCGCCGCCCTCACGATCTCGAGCGTCGTCGCGTCGGCACCCAGTAAAGCGAGCTTCATTGCTGCAGAGATCCAAAAGCCACATTCACGTCACACGATCCACCAGCAGCAGAGCGTCTCATCCCACGCGGCGCTGAGATCGCAGCGAACGATCATGCGATTTGGCCGCGTGCGTATGACCGCTCGGCTGCCGCACATGCAATTTTGGCCACGAATTTCATCTAGCCACGGACACTATTTGGCCGCTGCCTTGAGCTCGTCGCATCGCTCGCGCAGCGCCGTCAGCGTACTCGCATACGCCGGGTCGTCGATCAGGTTGTGCTCTTCACCGGGATCGTTCTCCAGGTCAAAGAGCTGTTCGTACACGGGCGACACTTCGTCGTAACGCACGTATTTCCAGCGTTCGTTGCGGACACCGTCGGACTTGGCGATTCGGGGGTGCTCAAAGCGGTGTTCATAGTACCAGTCGTCGCGCCACGGCGGCGTTTCGCCGGCAACGAGCGGCACCAGACTCGTCCCCTGCATCGCGGGCGGCACAGCGACGTCCGCCAGCGCCAGCAGCGTCGGTGCCACGTCGATGTTGAGCACCGGCAGATCCACTGTCGCGCCATGACGGCTCGCCGCAGCCCGGGGGTCGTGAACCACCAGCGGCACACGTATCGACTCGTCAAACATGAACCACTTACCCGCCAAGCCGTGTTCACCCAGCAGAAATCCGTGGTCGGAAGTGAACACAATGACCGTGTTGTCGGCGTCACCCCGCTCGGCCAAAAGTTCGAGGATGCGGCCCACCGAGCGGTCGATACCGCTGACGAGCCGATAGTAGTCCTTCACGTTCGCCTGGTACATCTCATCGCCGTCGAAGCGCAAGTGCCAGCGAACCCGGCCTTCGGACGTCTGTAAAAACTCGGGCAAACGCCGCAGCGATGCCTCGTCGCCGCGCTCAGCCGGCGGAATCGCCACGTGCGTGTACATGCCTTCGAGCCGTCGGTCCGGCTGGAACTGCCGTTCGGCGCCGTCCTGGCAGTGCGGCGCTTTGTAGCTGAGCTGCAGGAAATACGGCGCATCGCCGTCGTAGGCCGTCAAAAACTGCTCGGCCGCGTCGGTAAGCCGCTGCGTCATGTGCCGCGGATCGTCCGGCTCGTAATAGCGCCCCTGTCCCGAGAAACCGGCGAAGTAGTCGTAACGCTCTTGCGGCAGCGGTCCGCCGAGTCCCCACTTACCGACAAACGCCGTGTGATAACCGGCCGCGCGCAGCCGCGCGGGGAACGTGTCCTGCCATGCAGCATCGTCAATCGGTTGAGCGAAATCGTGGATGCCGTGACGTGATGCATACTGCCCCGTGAGATAACTCGCCCGACTGGTGGCGCAAATCGCCGTCGTCACAAACGCCTCAGTAAATCGCACGCCGTCATGTGCCAAGCGGTCGATGTGCGGCGTCTCGATGATCGCGTTGCCTGCGGCGCCGAAACAGTCGGCCCGCATGTCGTCGGTCAATAGCAGGATGATGTTCGGGCGCTCGCCGCGGGCCATGTCGGTCGCAACGAGCAGGACGACCAGCGCGAATGTCCGTAGCACGAAATTCATAACGCGTTTTTCCCCATTCACGAGGTTTGCAGCGGAAACGCGAGGGTGACGGCCTTAGCTGCCGGTAGCGAACCTTCGAGTTCGAGCAACATCCGTTTCGTCTCCAGGCCTGCTGCCGCACCGTAGCCACCCAGTTGTCCACCGCTGGCGATCACGCGATGACAGGGCACGATCAGCGGCACTCGGTTCTGAGCCATCACGTTCCCGACCGCGCGTGCAGCGCGTGGCCGCCCCGCCACCCGGGCCAACTGACCGTAACTCAGAGTCTGGCCGTAGGCGATCCGACGGCACTTCTTGACGACGCGCTGCCCGAAGGGAGTGAAGTCGCTCGTATCGACTTCGACGTCGTCAAATTCGACAGGTACGCCCGCCGCGAAGGCCGTGATGCGATCAGCCAGTGACACGTCCCAACAGCGCTCGCGGCCGTCGCGAACCGCGCCGCCGACGTGCGTGTCGCAGGCCAGCGCATCGAGCGCCGCCGCTTCACTTTCATAGCCGAAAAGCAGCCGCGTGACGGTGCCACGGTTCCCCGCCACAGCCACCCAGCCCCAGTTCGTCTCGACCGTAAAAAAATCAGTGCGATACATCTCAGACCTCCCTGTGACGAAAAGGACGACGTCTCCGTCAGATTAAATCCGGCTGCCGCGCACCTTTGACACTCTTCTCGGCAGCGACCTATACTGTAGTCGGTCCGCCCAGGCGGCAACGACGCTCGTTGGGGGCTCCCCCAGGATACTCGATCTTTGTTCGGATTGCAGGAGAGCCGATGAATCCGTACAGCACGGCATCGGACGACTTTTACGTCAACATGATCCTCAGCACGGAGATGGAGCTCCCGAGCAATCGCGAGACGGTGCTGCACTATTTCGAGCAGGTACGCAAGCAGTACCCCTCGATGCGGAATTTCTACAACCGCGATCGGGGCGATTTCATCCTCGAAGAGGACAAAGACAAGGGCCAGTACCGCTGGACGTCGATCGAGCCGCGCAGGGTCTGCTCCGGTGGCGTGAACCCCGCGGCGGTCGACGAAGCGCTCGATCAGCACCGCTTTGTGCTCGAGCTCGTGCCGTATCACCTCGCCTGCAGCCCCCTGGACTGCGAGGCGCTCGACCTGCTCTACGGCTTCGACTTCAGCTACCGCGGTAACCAGAATCAGCTCGTCGCCGAGGCCCTGGGCGTCAATCCGGCGCTCGAAAAGATGATGGACCACGCCGGCGTCACCGTGATCAACGCCGAACCGTCGTTGACGCTGGCCCTCGACGAAGAATGCCGCACCCAGATCCGCGTCTCGATCGAGACCCGTACCAACGCCTATCACGTCCGCACGGGCGAGTACCCCCCGGACCAACTCAGCGTCTATTTGACCGCCCGGCAGTACGGCAGCTTGCCCACCGATAACACGTTCGTCGACGCGTTAGATCGCCTCGCGCGGGTGGTCGACGACTTCGCCCAAAGTTATCTGGTCGACAACGTGCTGCAGCCCCTGGCACGAACCATTTCGCTCAAATAGACTTTCTCACTTCGTGGCCGTCGGCGCGAGTAACGGCAGGGCCTGTGTCAGATGTGCGCAACTCATGCGTTGGACACGAGGATCCTATGCGCGGCCTGTTCGTGGTTTCTTGCATTCGTGGTGACGTGATCCAATGTCTGTATCGCTCAGTGACTTTGCCGCCAGCGTGACGGTCGAGACCGCCTTCAACGTGTTGGCCGTGGCTAAGCAACTCAAAGCCGGCGGCAAGCGGGTCGTGGAACTCGAGATCGGCGACAGCCCGTTTGCGTCGACCGCCCACGCCAAAGAAGCAGGCCTGGCCGCGATCGAGCACAACCACACGCGCTACTGCCCCTCGGCCGGTCTGCCGGAATATCGCGAAGCGGTTTCCACGTTCGTCAACGAGCAATACGGGCTCGACACGACGAGTGCCAACGTCGTCGCCGGCCACGGCGCGAAGATTTTCGAGCTGCTCTTTTGTGAGACGTTCCTCAATCCCGGCGACGGCGTGCTCGTCTTCAGTCCATACTTTCCTACGTACCTGCCCAACATCGCCCGGCGGCAGGGGCGGGTCTGGCTCTCCGACCTGAAACAGGAAAACAACTTTCGCCCCAACCTGGCCGACGTCGAGCGATTCCTCAAGGAAGACGACCACCCCAAGGCCATCTTCCTCAACAGTCCCCACAATCCCACCGGGGGAGTCGCCACCGAGGACGACCTTCGCGGCCTGGCCGACCTGGTGCGAGGCAAGAACGTCGCCGTCTTCAGCGACGAACCGTACGACCGCATGGTCTGGCAGGGGCAGCACCACACGCTGCTGGCCCAACCCGACATGTTCGAGCAATGCGTGGCGGCCTACACCTTCAGCAAGTCGTACAGCATGAGCGGCTGGCGGCTGGGCTACGCCGTCAGCTCTGCCGCGATCGCCGAAATGCTCGGCAAGTTGATCAACACGTCGCTCTCCTGCGTGCCGCCGCTCACACAACTCGCCGGCGTCGCCGCCCTGCGGAGCGACGCCGCCGAACGCGACGAGTCGATGAGCAAATTCCGTGAGAAAGTCGAGTTGCTCGTGGGACTGTTGAACGGCGTCGCAGGCGTGAAGTGCCTGATGCCGGGCGGCACGTTCTACGTCTTCCCCAACGTGGCGGCCATCTGCAATGACCTCGGCATCACGTCGCACGGGCTGGCGATGTACTTGCTCGAAGGCGCCGACGATGAGTTCGGCGTCGCCTGTCTCGGCGGCGAGTGCTTCGGCCAGGCCGGCGGCGGCTTCCTCCGCTTCAGCTGCGCCGAACCGAACGACCTGCTTGAAGAAGCCGTGAAGTTCCTCCCCGAGGCGTTCTCGCGCCGCGACCGGGTCGATGCGTATCTCGAAACGCATCCCGACTACCGGATCGAAACGGCGTATGACATCGCCTGACCGGCCGAGTGCCGCATCGGTCAAGGCCACTTGCCACTTTCGGAACTCCGTTCTGTGGGTGCGGAGTGCCTCCTTTTGCGCCGGGCTCGGAGCGCAAACTCGCCCCGCTTGTTCGAACGTCCGGCTGCCAATTTTTTTCTTGATCTGCACATTGCCGCATCCCACAATGCGGGGGATTTAGGACACTCCATCACCACAGACTGGCGTTTTCCTGCCAAAGTATCCCACCGTCTCGGGGCAGGCTGATCGTCATGTTGCCGAGCGGTTGCATCATCATGAGGAGAGATTTCTATGTCGATACGAGTGGTCGCCGTCGCCTGTCTCGCTTGTCTTGCCTCGGTCGTTGAGGCCACTGCTCAAACCGATTTCTTTTGGGACGGATCGAGCGGAAATTATTCCGATGTCGGTCGCTGGTTCCCCCTCACTGGTCCTCCGGGGAATCTCGACCGAGCGCTGTTTCAGTCCGGAACAACCTTCACGGTAACGGGCGGCGGCACTCCGCTACAGGCGGTCGTCGCGGTCAACGACGTAACATTTGCGGGTGCAATCGCGCCGACCGGCTCCTCGACTTCGTCTTCGCTGGAAGTGGGGCTTACATCACTCGGACAGGCAACGTTCTTGGGCAGCGGCGCGTCGCTCACGGCCGGTACCGCTGTGACCGTCGGCAATGCCAGCACTGGAACGCTCATTTTCGCCGGCGGAGCAACGGGTTCGTCACAGGGCATGGTTGGGGCGGCTGCCGTCAACCTGGGCCTGAACGGATCGGGAAACGGCACGATGACGATCACCGGTATGGACAGTGAGTTCACCAGCACCGGGTCGTTTGACCTGGGGGGTATTGGCACCGGCGAAGTCAACGTCGAAGACATGGCCCACCTAGACACTAACGGAAGCCTGGCACTGGGGCAGGCCGGTTTGAACATGGCCGTCGCCTTCGGCTCGCACGGCACGCTCAACATCTCCGGCGATGCCACGGTTCACAACGAACTGCAAACAAACCTTGGCCTGGGGGGTCACGGAATCCTGAACATTTCGAGTGGCTCGTTCACCACAACCGACGGTGGTACGGCAAACCCGGCGCTATCGATTGCCCGTTTCACCAACAGCGAAGGAGAACTGAACGTATCGGGAACGGGACAGGTCACGACCGAGGGCGAGATCATTGTCGGCGGCGGCGGCAACGGTTCTATGACGATCACCGATCAAGGGGTGGTGCAGTCCAACGTGACGGTCGGTCTGCCGGCCCTCGTCGGTTTTGGCGCCAGCGCGACGGGCACGGTCACGATCGACGGCCCTGACACCGCCTGGAACGTCACCGACGCGCTCATCATTGGTGAATCGGGAGACGCCACAGTCGACATCCTCAACGGCGGCACACTCTTTCTGGAAGACACGGTTGGCGGCGGTGACCCTTATCTCTTCATTGGCTACCAAAACAACAGCGACGGCGAGCTGAACGTTTCGAGCGCTAGCCAGGTGACCGCCCAGGGGCGATTGGTCGTGGGGGGCAATGGCTATGGAACCATGACAATCACCGACGCGGGAGTCGTCGACTCGACCGTGACAACTTTGCTGCCCGCCTCGGTAGGGCAGGGGAACAACGGATGGGGGACGGTGACAATCGAAGACAGCGGCTCCATCTGGAACATCACCGATGCGCTCATCGTCGCCGAGAATGGGTTCGGCGAAGTTGACCTGTACAACGGGGGCACGCTTTATGTCGAAGACACCGGCGGTGGCGGTGATCCGTACATCAGAGTAGGGGACAAGGCCAACTCGTCTGGCCACATCCACGTCCGCGACGCTACGTCGTTCCTTGACGCCTCATTCATTCCCGTCACGCTCGGCACGGAGGAAAGCTCGAGTGGCTCGCTTTCGATCGAAGACGGCGGTGAAGCCTTCATTCAATACACAACCGTGGGTCAAAGTGGCTACGGCGAACTCTACGTGTACACCAACAGCGTGCTCACGACGGGAACTGCCGTGCTCGCCCAGGGTGATACTGGGGAAGCATATGCCGACGTCGCCGATGGCTCGAGTTGGGACGTGCTTGGCCAGTTGATCATCGGCCAGGGCGGATACGCGGAAGCTTACCTGTATGACGCCACACTGTCGGTTGACGAATTCATCGTCCTGGGTGACTTGGAGAACAGCTACGGGATGCTAAGCGTTGATACGTCGTCCGTGGGCGGCACACTCACGTCGCTGACCGTGGGTAATCTCGGCGAGGGTGAGCTGGGCCTTTACGGCCCATCGACGTTTGACGTCAACGGCCCGACCGACCTGGCAATTGAGTCGACCGGCACCGCCCTGTTGACGGTCGGCTTCGACTCGTCGTACACGACGGCCGACACGCTGACCGTCGGTGACGAAGGTGACGCCACTTTCGACGTAATCGGCGAAGCACAGACCGGCACGACCTTCATCGCCAAGACGGCCGGCGCGTCGTCGGCCTATGTCAGTGGCGGAACCTGGACAATCAACAATGCGGGGCCCGCCAGCGGTTCGTTATTTGTGGGCGGCTCTGACACGACGGCGGGCGGCGCGGGTACCATCACGGTGTTGGGAACTCTCGATGTCAACAACCTCCTCAAGGTGTATGGAGGAAGTGTCGTGACACTCAACAGTGGCACGATCCACGCCGCCCAGGTCGACGTGCTCGGTCGAATCGACGGTTTCGGCACAATCGATGCACCGACAACAAACGTCGAAGGAACAATCGCCCCCAGCACGCTCTTCTTGGACACTGGTCGGCTTGTGTTCGATGGCGATCTGACGTTGTTCTCGATGTCCGAGCTCGACGTCGACCTAGATGGTCTCATCGAACAGTCCGAGTTCGACGTCGTAGATGTCCTCGGCAACGCCATGCTCGACGGAGCGCTCAACGTGTCGCTGGTTGGCGGCTTCACACTCGAGCTGGGGCAGTCGTTCGAAATCATGGACATCGTCGGGACACGCAGCGGCACGTTCAGCGGGCTCGGCGAGGGGGCACTGGTCGGCAACTTCGGCGGCATCGACCTGTTCATCAGCTACCTCGGCGGCAACGGCAACGATGTCGTGCTTTTCACGCTCGCGGCCGGGCTGCCGGGCGACGGCAACGGCGACGGTTGGGTCGACGGGCTCGACTATTTACTGTGGGCGAGTCACTATGGAACGCATCCTGGCCCCGACGGCGACATCACAGACGGGGATTATAACGACGACGGCTCGGTCGATGGGCTCGACTACCTGTTGTGGGCTGGCAACTACGGTAGTCACGCCGCCTTGAGCGTCCCAGAGCCATGCTCGCTGGCCATCCTAGTCAGCGCCGCAGGTTTGCTGGGCCAGCGCCGCCGAACCGAACGACCTGCTCGAAGAGGCCGTGAAGTTCGTCCCCGACGCGTTCTCGCGCCGCGATCGAGTGACACGGTACCTGGAAGCCCACCCGGCCTATCGGCTCGCGGTGCAATATGAAGTCGCCTGAGTTCCGGGCGCCGGCGATGTCGGGCAAGGGGAATCACGATGGTGCGCAGGCGACGGCAGGGTTTTCTTGTCACTTGTCGGTGTTCCACTCGCACTTTCGTGCGCGACCCAGACAACGTGTTGCCCGGGCCGCCCCGTTTTACTTTCGCGATTTCGCCCTTTCGCGTTTTCGCGATTCATCCGGAACAGCCGGTGCCGAGGTTTCAAGACGTCGTCACCAAGACGCAAAGACCCCGCCGGATCGGGGGGATTGCCGACGGGGTCCGCTGCGTGGGCGACCGCAATATCGCTCGTTGTGTCCTGTTATGGATTCTATCGGGCTATGTCTTGACCCGAACGTGCACGGGCGCCGACGCCGCTCCACCCAAGCGTTGCACGTCTGAGACCTCGCTGCGCCTGAAACTGTCGTGTGTCAGACAGGTGTGTGGCACTACCTGAGCCCCAGCAAAAGCAGTGTCGGCACGCAGCACGTCCCAACACGGCCACCGAAGACTCCGCCGTGCCACACTTGTCGCGGCAAACTGCCGTCATGCGCTAGTCCACGAACGCTTCGAGTTCCTTGAGGTTGTCGGCATCGCGGAGTTTGCGAAACGCCTTCACCTCGATCTGGCGGATCCGCTCGCGCGTGACTTTGAACACCCGGGCCACTTCCTCCAACGTGTAGTTGTGTCCGTCGCCCAGGCCGTAGCGGAGCTTGATGATCTCCCGCTCGCGGTAGCTGAGCTGACCGAGCATTTCGACCAGCCGCCCCCGCAGCGCCGTCAGATCGATCTGATCGTCGGGTGACTCGTCCAGTCGTCCCGGCACCAGGTCGACGACCTGGTTTTCGTCGTCTCCGCCGATTGGTTGATCGAGGCTTACGGGCGCGGTGTTTGAGCGGACGGTCTGTCGGATGTCCTCGGCGCTCTTGCCCAGCGCGTCGGCCGCCTCTTCGAGCGTGGGTCGACGCCCTTGCTCTTGGACCAGTTGCTGCAGCTCGTGCTGGGTGCGGTTGTTGGCCGCCACGCGATGGCCCGGCACACGAATCGTGCGGCTCTGGTCGGTGATCGCGCGGGTCATCGCCTGCCGAATCCACCAGGTGGCGTAGGTGCAAAACTTGAAGCCTCGCTGATGCTCAAACTTTTCAACCGCCCGCATCAGACCAGCGTTGCCTTCCTGGATCAGGTCGAGAAAACTCACGCCACGATTGCGATAACGCTTGGCGACTGAGACGACCAGGCGCAGGTTGGCCTCG
>JAGQPT010000390.1 GCA_020426575.1 Planctomycetales bacterium | reverse complement strand
CGATTCCGGCTCGATACGATTACATCTCAGCCCAGATTGCCACTCCGATTCCCACTTTTCATTGTCCCACGCGCCGTTCGGCAATCGTGTATCCGTATGACGCACAAACGCTCCACAACGCCAACAAGGCGCTGATTATCAAGTCCGGTGCCGCCCGTACGGATTACGCCGCCAGCAGCGGTGGAATGCGACCATGGGCGCCAAACGGCCCCGTGTCGTACGCCCAAGGTGCCGAGTGGGACATGAAAGGGACGTGGAAAACGCAAGAAATTCCACAAAACGGCATCGCTTACCAACGGAGCAAGGTCCGATTCGGACAGATCACCGACGGCACGAGCAACACTTATTGTGTCGGCGAGCGGCACATCGATCCTCAACAATACAAGACCGGTCTAGCTGCCGACGACGATCAGTTCTGGTCGGTCGGGCACGATCTCGACACGACTCGCTATTCTTATTTCGGCACCGATGTCGTTGACACAACGAATATTGGGGCTTACCAGAGTGCGGCACCACGACAAGACACGCGTGGATTCGGCGGATACAACAACTGGGGCAGCGCACATGCCGCCTCGTGGAACATCGCGTTTTGCGACGGTTCGGTCCATGCCATCAGCTACAGCATTGACGGCGAGACGCACCGTCGCTTGGGAGCCCGCAATGACGGACTGCCCGTCAGCGATTTCTAAACGCGCGCCTTCCAGGTCTTTTTCGCTCGGATGACCGTCGATCTCCTGCACTGTCCTCCTGCACTGACGACCGAGTCCGTGGGATGAGCCACATGACTCGGCGAATTGCCACGGCTCGATTCACGCCATCAGTTACAATGTCGCCGCCGGCCTGCACTTCGCCCGCGGCGGTCGCGACGACCGGCTTCCCACCAAGTGGCAACGGCGCACCATCGTCGCCGTTTCGGCTCGGAATCGCAGCGGCCCCATGGGGCAGGTTGGCCTGTATCCTCGATGCGCATGTCATGGACCTGCACGGCGGCTCTATGGCCACCGGATCACGCGCCCTAACGACGACGCAAGACTTGACAGTGTTTCACCTTGCGTCTAAAAATGTGGGTAGGGAACGTTGCGGCACTTGTCGTTGAAGTTCGCCGCGAAACGATGGACTGCGCGCTTGATTGTAGTTCTAATCGAATAGATTCGCTTTGGCGCATTCGGAACGGCCTGGGCGAGGCACTCCATCTCAGTGCCGCCGCTAAACATAGTGCCGCCGCTCGCTACACATGTTGAGAAAAGGTTTTTTGTGACGCGTATCAAGTCATGGACATCGGCTTGCTCGGTACCAGGCCGGCTTGCAGCGGCGCTCGGTATCACGGCGCTGCTCAGTCTGACCGGCTGCCCGAAGTTGCAGGGAGAGCGGGCCAACGCCGCGCTGCCGGACCCGCACGACACGGCCGAGGCCGCCATTGCCGAGTATGACACGAACGCCGATGGAACACTTTCGCAAGAAGAATACAGTAAGAGTCCCGGCCTACTCGTGGCCAGCAAACGCATGGACGCGGACGGCAACGGCCAGATCAGCCAAGACGAGATCGTTGAGTACTTAGAGATGTACGAGGAAGCGGGGCTGACGCTCAAGTCGATGACAGTCTACGTGACGATGGACGGTGCCCCGCTGGAGGGCGCAACAGTGACCTTAGTCCCCGATTCGATTCAAGGTGAGGGCACAAAACCCGCGACGGGCGTGACCGATGCAAGCGGCCGCTGCGACCCGATGGCCGAGGGCGTTGGATACCCTGCGGTTCAAATTGGAGTTTATCGCGTAACAGTAAGTCAAAAAGACGGCGGGACTGAAACGATACCGGCAAAGTACAATGCGGAGACGGAACTCGGAGTTGAAGTGTCGTCTCAGGCTTCCGACGAGTTGGACCAAGGTATCACATTTGAGTTGTTTTCCAGGTAACATTGGTTGATTTTTCTCAGTCCGTTACCGCGGACATACGTGTCTATCCAATCGTCTAATGTGGAACGAGTAAATGAACAATCTACTCAGTATGAGAAAGCCGACTGGTCGCGCCACGTCAGGTTTCACGTTGGTAGAACTATTAGTAGTTATCGCCATTATTGGAATCTTGATCGCGTTGCTTCTCCCGGCGGTGCAAGCCGCTCGTGAGGCGGCTCGCCGCTCACAATGCCAGAATAATCTCAAGCAGATTGGCTTAGGAGCCCTCAACCACGAGTCCACACATCGCATCTTGCCCAGCGGTGGCTGGGGTTGGACGTGGATGGGCGCTTCGGGCGGCTCACTATCGGCATCGGGAGGTTCCGGCAGCGTGCCCGTGGGAGGGTTTGGAAAGGACCAACCAGGTAGCTTTTTCTTTAGTCTCCTCCCCTATATCGAACAACAACAGGTGTTCGATCTCGACAAGGACCTGAGCGGCAGCCCCACCGACAAAAGCTCGCCGCTCGGCCAAGCGCGTTTGGCCCAGATAATGACTCCTATACCTGCATATCAGTGCCCGACACGCCGCAGTCCTATCGTATTCGTCTACGACGATAGCGCCGATCCCACCAACGCACCACGGCCTCGCGCATGCTTCAAGGGCGATTATGCCGTCAACGCAGGCACTGGGTTTAACAGCGTGTCGGGGCCTACGTACACCTATGCATCGATCACCAACTTCAAGTGGCCCACCGGCAGTAGCAGCGCGGAGTTTAATGCGCAGGTTCGTGAAAACATGAATGGGGTGACTTTGCCTCACGACGCCGTGAGGCTCGCACAGATCAGTGACGGTACGAGCAACACGTTTTACGCAGGCGAAAAGTACCGACGCCCGCCACCAGGCAACTTTGCCACGGCGAGAGCGGACGGATGGGATGGCGGTGACGACCAGTTGGGATATTGTGGCTTCACGAACGACAATCAGCGCAACGTAGGAAGTGCATCGGTCGCATCGAGCGGTGCCACTGTCTATACAGGGGTCGCCCCACGTCAGGACGCGCCTGACGTCGAGTTTGGATACTTCGGCAGCAGCCATCCGGCGGGTATCAACATGGTTTTCTGCGACGGCTCCGTGCACATGATCCCCTACGGCGTCGACACCACACAGTTTGTACGCGGCGGCGTGCGTAACGACGGTCTGCCACTCGACGGCAGCTTCTAACGGTCGACTGAACGGCTCACACAGCCGACAATCAGCCTTTATTAATGCGGCGGCGGAGCATCACTCGATGTTCCGCCGCCGTTGTCATTGAAAGATGCGCGGTGCGGTTGGCGAAAACTAATGGCCAATTGCCGAATCTCTCTTGCATTGGCTGGCGATTCCGACGACGATCAGACTTAACCGCCACGGAGCGAGTGTAGGAGGGGCGCTGCTGCCCACCTGCTGATTGGATATGCGGTGACCAATTGGGCAACAACTGATGAAATTGACACGGTCGGTAGGGTATGCCGTGGGGGTATTGCTCCGCGTTGACAACCTTTCGAATAGTGAACCAGTAACGGCCACGGCGATTGCCGAGGGTTGCGACTTCCCTCCCCGCTTTCTTTACCGGGTGCTGCGCCGGCTCGTCGACGCTGAATTGCTCCACGGTGTGCCGGGGCCTGGTGGCGGTTATCGGTTGGCTAAGTCGCTGCGTGACATCACGTTACTCGAGGTCGTCGAGTCGGTCGAAGGCCTCACCCGACCGGAGCCGCTCAAGCCCGCTTCGCGCAAACACCGCGGTGCGATCCGATTCGTCAACGATCTGGCCCTCGACGAAACCAACCGCATGGTCACGCGCCTGTCCCGCGTGAACCTGGCCAAGCTGTCGCGGATGTAACGTTTCGGCGACTCGCGCCCCCCGTGTGACGTCGCCTGGAAGACGACACTGCCGCCCCCGTTTGGTACGCTGAACGGCAGTTGACCAGAAGGCTTGGCCTAGACTAAACGGTAGGTTGCGTCGACAGCGTTCCACCACGGGTCGCGGCAACGCGTCTCACGTTCGTTGGGAATAATCATCATGTCGAAGATTCGTATCGGGCAGATTGGCACTGGGCACGGTCACGCCGCCGGCAAGATGGCCGTCTTCCGCGCCTCGAATGACTACGAGGTCGTCGGCGTCGTCGAGTCCGATCCGCGCTTGCGCGCAACCGCGAAGATGAACGACGTCTACGATGGCGTCCCCTGGATGAGCGAAGCGCAACTGCTGGAGACCCCTGGACTGCAGGCCGTGGCGATCGAGACCAACGTGGCAGGCCTGCTCGATGCGGCTGAGAAGGCGGTGGCCGCAGGGTGCCACGTCCACCTCGACAAGCCGGCGGGCGCTTCGTTGCCACGCTATCAGGCGCTGCTCGACGAGGCATCGCGCAAACACCTGCTCGTGCAGATGGGTTACATGTACCGCTACAATCCGGCGGTCGTGATGTTGCACGACTTTCTCGACCGCGGCTGGCTGGGCGAGCCGTTCGAACTGCACGCCGTGATGAGTAAGGTCGTGAGTCCGTCGTCGCGCCGGCCATTGGCCGCGTTCGAGGGCGGCATGATGTTCGAGTTGGGATGCCATCTGATCGATCTGGTCGTCGGCGTCCTCGGCGAGCCGGACGAAGTGACGCCGTACGTTCAGCACGTCTCGTCGCTCGACGATGGCCTCAATGACAACATGCTCGCCGTGCTGACCTATCCTCAAGCGATGGCGACGGTGAAATCGAGCGGCGTCGAGGTCGAGGGGTTCGACCGACGCCACCTAGTCGTTTGCGGCACCGAGGGTACGTTCCACATGCAGCCGCTCGACGCGCCCAACGTGCGGGTCGCCTTCGCCGCAGCCCACGGCGACTACCGCCGCGGTTACCAGGATATCACACTCGGCGACTACGATCGCTACGTCGCCGACGCGGCCGACATGGCCCGAATTATCCGCGGCGAAAAAGACCCGGACTATTCCTACGACCACGATCTTCGCGTCCAGCGGACCGTACTGCGGGCATGCGGCATGCCACTCGACTGAGTGGGTTGGCTGAATCGTCGAGGCCGGCGTCGTAGATTTGTTCGGGCGCCGTTCGGTGTCCTGACGAGAGGGCACTTCTTCGAGACGACGGCGCCGCCTCCCTATGTTCAGGGCCATCCTACGTACCCACCTGCGTCAGAGTTGGCGGTCGCTGCGTCTGCTCGCTGTACTTGTCGCTGCACTGACGCTCGGTTTTCTCGGTGTCGAGGTATTTGGCTCAGGCGGATCGCCACAGCCGGGCGACGTGGTATCGCGACTGGCGAAGAGCCACCTGCTGGTCGGCATCGTCGTGGGCGGCTGCCTGGTGGGATGGCGTCTCGCCCAGTTGCCGAAATCTCGGGCGCTCGAGTTCACGCTCGTAGCGCCGGGCTCCGATTGGGAATTCGTCGGTGCCGAAGTGCTCGCTGCGGCCGTGCGGACGGTCGTCGTGCTCTCGGCCCCGTTGCCGCTGTTGGTGATGCTCGCATCGATGGGCTGGTCCGACGCACGACAAGCAACGACGATCTACGCGGTGCCCATCGCGGCGGGCACTCTGGCCGGACTCGGCCTGGCTGTCGTAGCCTACGAGCCAATGTGGGTCCGCAAGTCGCTCGAACGACTACTGCTTGCTACGATCGTCCTCTATCTCGTCTGCTGCGGTCTGTTTGGCGCGGCGTTCGTCCCCTGGCTCAGCCGACAGTGGCACCAGTGGCAACTCGCCAGCGGCATATTTTCCACGTCGCTGGCGGTGCTGGGACAGCTCAATCCGTTCCGACTCACCGAAGAAGTCGGGAGTGATCCGTCGTCGGTGACGTGGTTTCGTGCGGGGGCGGTCGTGTCGTTCTTGCTGGCTCTTTCGGCGGCTTGTGCCTGCCGATTGGTGCGACGCCTGCGGCCACATCATTACGAGGAAAACTACGACCGGCAGTTCGACCGCCGTGCCTATCAACAGGCGGTCGGAGATCGGCCGTTGAGCTGGTGGACGGCCCGCCGCGTGAGCCGGTTCAAAGGCAATGTGAATCTCTACCTGGCCTGGGCCACCGTGGGACTGTACTCGTCGTGGTTGGTGCTGGCCGACCGCTGGCCTCCCTGGCTGGCGACGCAATTGTTGTGGATGATCGAATCGTTCGGCGGCGGCGCGATACTCGCCGCCGCGGCTGTCCAGCTTGCCGTCGTGCCGACCGCTTTCCTCAACGGGCTTTGGGACTCGAACGAACAACAGCGAGCTCGTCGCCTGGAACTTCTGCTGGTGACGCCGCTCGGCGCGCGGCAGTACCTCTGGGCCAGTGTCACGGCGGCTTGGTGTCGAGGACGCGGCTACGTGCTCGCCGCGTTGGTCCTTTGGGCCGCAGCGCTACACGCGGGTCGCATCTCTTCGGCGGACGTGATAACGCTTTGCGCCGTCTCGGCCGTGTACATGCTCTTGAGTTTCAGCGTGATGTTTCGATTTTTCGCCCGTACCGACAGTGACCACGACGTGACCGTGCGCGGCATCTTCTGGTCCGTAGGGCTCCCCCTGTTGACGGCGGCAGTGTACCAATCGGGGGCCACGGCGATGCTGGCCGCCTCGCCGTTGGGCGCCATCTACCTGTTGAGTTTGCCAGCGGCGGCACGCGAGCAACTGCTGGGCGCCGACGCGCCGGGTGTGATTCACGTCGTTTGGGCCGCGCAGGCCTTCTACCTCTGTTTGTCGGTCGTCCTGCTGCGCCGGGCGCTGGCGAGTTTCGATCACGAGATTCGCGAGTGGTTCGCCAATCACTGCGTCTCGGTCCACGTTCGGCGCCAATCGAAGCGGACGAGGCGGCCACGCGCCGTGCCGAGTTCAGCGACCGTCGCACCACTGGCCGACGTTGCCGCCCCGAAGTAGTGTCCCAGGGGAGGTTGAGCCGAGCGCGTGGCCGCCAGTGGCGCGGGCGTGCCCTACTGGACTCGCGCCGTGTCGAGACGTAGATTCAACGTTTTGGCCACCTCCCCGCCGCTCGACACAATGCACGCGATGGCAACGACCGAGTCGATCACGTCGTTCAGTTTTCCCACTCAGATCCGCTTCGGCTGCGGTGCACGGGGCGCGCTCGCCGAGTTTGCTGCGACCTGCGGCGTCGAGCGCCCGCTGTTGGTCACCGACCGGGGGCTCGTCGGCACCGCCGCTTACACGTGTGCCGCAGAAACAATGACGTCCGTGTTCCAGGACCGCTGGCACGCCGATAGTGGTGCCCACAGCAATCCGCTGGAAGCCGACGTCGATGCTGCCTGGGAGGCTTTTCGCGAGCACGACTGCGACGGGATTGTCGGCCTCGGCGGAGGCAGCGCCCTCGACGTGGCCAAGGCGCTGCGTGTGAAAGTTGCGTTTCCCGACGAGTCCTGCCTCGACGTGGATCGTTCGCGGTGGCCCGCCACAATGGTGCCGATGTGTGCCATTCCGACGACGGCGGGCACGGGCAGCGAAGTCGGCCGCAGCGCGGTGATTACCCGTGCCTCGACCGGAGTAAAGACGCTAGTTGGGGGACCGCCATTGATGCCGAACCTGGCGATTCTCGACGCCGCATTGACCGTGGGTCTGCCGCCGCTGCTCACGGCGGGAACGGGCATGGACGCGATGACCCATGCCGTCGAGTCGTACGTGTGCCCGATGTTTCACCCCATGTGCGACGCGATCGCGCTCGAAGCGATCCGCATGGTGCGAGCGTATTTGCCCCGGGCGGTGGCTGACGGCGGGGACCTCGAAGCGCGGGGGATGATGCTCCTGGCCGCATCGATGGGGGCCGTCGCGTTTCAGAAAGACCTCGGCGCGGCGCATTCGATGGCCCATCCGCTCTCGACCGAGTTCGGCGCCCATCACGGCCTGGCAAACGCCGTCGTGTTGCCGCACGTGGTGCGCTTCAACGGCGAACAAGACGACGCGATCTATCAGCGCGTGGCCGAAGCGCTGGGCGTCGATCCCACGGGCGGCGCCACGGCGGCGGTCGCCGACTGCCTCGATGCGATGAACCGTGAACTCGGCGTGCCAGCGGGTGTGCGATATTTGGCAGCGGGCGGCGACGAGATCCCCCGCGAAGGAATTGACCGGCTGGCCGAACTCGCATTGGCGGACGTCTGCCACGCGACAAACCCTCGGCGCTGCACGCTGGAGGACTTCCGCAGGCTTTATCAACTCGCCTGGTGACCGTGACGACAGGGCGAGCTACCCCGAAACTAACATCGACAGGAAACGCAGATTCGTGAGCAACGCCGCCGAGAACACGACGTTCATCCCCGCCTGGTTGACGCCTGAGCAGATCGACACGGTCGTGGTCGCATTCGCCGACGGCTACGGCCGGCTGTTGGGCAAGCGCATGACCTGCCGACACTTCATCCGCTCGGTCGGCAAGTCGGGCACGCACATGTGCAACTATCTGTTGACCGTCGACATCGAAATGAATCCGTTGCCCGGCTATCAGCTCGCCAGTTGGGAGCAAGGCTACGGCGACTTTCACGCGGTCGTCGATCCAACGACGCTGCGAGTGGTACCGTGGCAACCTCGCACGGCCATCGTGCTTTGCGACCTCCACCACGAGGATCACACGCCCGTGGCGCCGGCGCCGCGTCAGGTGTTGCGACGGCAACTGGCGCGGCTGAAGAAGCTCGGCCTGGGCGCCGAGATGGGCTCTGAGCTCGAATTCTACGTATTTGAGAACACTTACCGCGAGGCGCACGACGCGAACTATCACGAACTGCGACCGACGTCCGACTACCTGATCGACTACCACGTGACGCAACCGACGCGCGACGAACACCTGATGGCGCGGCTCCGCAATGAAATGGACGAAGCCGGCATCACGGTCGAAGGCAGTAAGGGGGAGTGGGGGCGCGGCCAACAGGAACTCAACCTGCTGCACGCCGACGCCCTGGAAATGGCCGACCGGCACGTGCTGTTCAAGAACGGCGCGAAGGAGATCGCCGCCCAGGAACAGCGCTCGATCAGCTTCATGGCCAAGTTCGACGAGAACCAGGCCGGCAACAGTTTCCATCTGCACACGAGTCTTTGGGACCGGGCAGCCGAGCAGAACCGTTTTGCCGATGCGAAATCTGGCGAACCCACCGAGCTGTTCCGCCACTTCCTCGGCGGGCTGCAGACCTACGCTCGCGAACTCTGCTACTTCTTCGCGCCGACGGTGAATTCGTACAAGCGTTATCAAGCGGCGTCCTGGGCGCCGACGTCGCTCGTTTGGGCGCACGACAATCGTACGACCGGTTTTCGTGTCGTGGGCCACGGCGCCAGCCTGCGGATCGAAAACCGCACGCCCGGCGCCGACGCCAATCCGTACCTGGCCTATGCCGCCACGATTGCGGCAGGCCTGAAGG
>JAGQPT010000389.1 GCA_020426575.1 Planctomycetales bacterium | reverse complement strand
GATCCGCACGGTGGCCAGAAGATTTACGTCCACGACGGCTGGCGCGAGGTGGTCGAGATCGACGAGACGGGCCAGGTGACGGCGCGGCATCCGTTGGACCTGGAAGACAAGACGGCCGTGAGTTTCCTGCGGACCGCCGTCGACGGCCAGGGGAAGCGCTACTTCGTGGGGTCGGCCAACGCGCAGCAAAAGGTCTATCTCTTCGACGCCAACTGGCAGCGGGTGATGACGTATCCCCAGGGGGACAACGACGGCGTCTCTGACGTGCGGATCTGGGACGTCAACGGCGACGGCACGTTGGAGCTGGCCGTCGGCTATTGGGGCGATGCCGGGGTGGAAGCGGTCTCACTCGCTGGTGCACCTCTCTGGTCGAACCACGACCTCAAGAACGTGTTCCGTCTGGCGGTCGCGCACACGGCCGCCGGTGCTCCGACCGAGTTGCTCTGCACCAATTCGCGCGGTTCGGTGATTCCGCTGGACGGGGCCGGCCAGGCGCTCGACGAACGGATCGTCGATCAACAATTCTTGCGGAGCGTCGAGTCGGCAGATTTAGACGGCGACGGCGTCGATGAGCTGTGCGCCATCGCGACGGATGCTGAACGTCACGACAAAGTCGTCGGGCTCTCGGCCGGAGGCGAGGTGCAGTGGTCGACGCCGATTCCCTCGGGGCTGCACGAGTTCCCGCTGGAGATGGTCACCTCGGGACCGCTGCTGGGTGGCGAGCACGTTTGGGTGATCGGCGCCGCCGACGGTTCGATCCACGTGGTCAGCCGTGACGGCCAGTTGATCGATTCGTTCGATTACGGCGAAGCCATTGCGGGTCTCGGCGTGGCAATGAGCGGCGGTCGGCCGCTGCTGGTCGTGAGCACGGCGTCCGGCGTGAAAGGCTGGGCCGTCTCGCCGTGACGGACCTACTTGGTTTGTCCGCTGTGACTGGCGATGAGCGCGGCGGCGGTTAGAATCGGGTCATGCACAGTGCGATCACCACGATTGTCGAAACGTTCCGCGCCCGGGGCGACGGTGCCTACGGGGCCGAAGCGGTCAACCAGCGGCAACACGCCCTGCAGTCGGCGACGCTGGCCAGCGCCGAGGGGGCCGACGAGCACCTCGTGGCCGCGGCGCTGTTGCACGATCTCGGGCATCTGCTCAGCGAGGACGCACTACCGAGTTCGGTCGACGAGAACCTCGACGACGCCCACGAGCACCGGGCGTATGCCTGGTTGAAGAAGCATTTTGGCCGGGCCGTTGCCGATCCGGTGCGGCTGCACGTGGCGGCCAAGCGTTATCTCTGCACGGTCGAGCCGGGTTATGCCGACACGCTCTCGCCGACGTCGCTCAAGAGTTTTCACGACCAAGGCGGCACGATGAGCGACGAGGAGCGCGAGGCGTTCGAAGCTGAATTGTTCTTCGAACAGGCCGTGGCGCTGCGCCGCTGGGACGATCGGGCCAAAGAGCCGGAGCAGCAGACCGAGCCGCTCGAGCACTTCGTGCCGCTGTTGGAGCGGGTGCTGTCGTGATGCGAGTGGGGGGCCGCGACTCAGGTGATGAGTGTGCCACCGGCGCGTGCTATTCTTCGAGGCCGGCGGCGCGGGCGCAAATCTTAGCAACGCTGGCGAAGTCTTCGTCGGCGTAGCCGGCGTTGATCGCCTCGGCGTATTGTTGCCAGGCGGCCGAGGCCAGCGGCGTGGGCACACCGAGGCCGCGGGCGATGTCCAGCGCCAGCGTGAGATCTTTCTGCAACAGCCGGGTCATGAAGCCGGGTTGGTAGTGGCCTTCGTAGACGAACTTGCGGGCCCGGGCCGAGAAGAGCGTGCTGCCGCCGCTGGAGGTTTCCACGACGCTGATGAGTTTGTCGAGATCGACGCCGGCGGCGCGGGCCAGCGTCATCCCCTCGCCGATGAGCGCCATGATGCCGGCACCGAGCAGTTGGTTGACGAGCTTGACAGTTTGACCGGCGCCGAGCGGGCCGAGGTGATGGATGTTTTTACCGAGCGCGTCGAGCACCGGTCGACAGGCGGCGAAGTCTGCGGCGTCGCCGCCACACATGATCGTGAGCGTGGCGGATTCGGCACCCCAGGGTCCGCCCGAGACCGGCGCGTCGATGACGGCCATGCCATGGGGGGCGAGGGCGGCTCCGAGCGCGCGGCTCGTTTCGGGGCTGACGGTGCTCATGTCGATGAGGTATTTCCCGGCGGCGGCCGACTCGATGATTCCCGCCGGGCCGAGCGCCACCTCGCGGACCTGGGCGTCGGCGGTCACGATGGTGACGACGTGCGACGCGGCGGCTGTGACGTCGGCCGGCGTGTCGGCGCGCGTGGCGCCGGCGGCGGTCATCTCGGCGGCGACGTCGTCGCGGCGGGCAGAGAAGACCAGGGGAAAGCCCGCTTTCAGCAGGTTGTGCGCCATCGGCCGGCCCATCGTACCGAGTCCGATAAATCCGACGGTGGTGCTGGCGTTTGCCTGGCTGGTCATGTGAACTCTCGGTGGTGCGCTCTTCGGGGGCCGCTTCCGCTGGGGCGGCATTTTGGTATCGTGGGGAACCCAATGATTAACGTTGAGTTATAGCGTTTCCCGGGGGCGTTGCCACCGAGACCCGCACCCGCCCGGCCGCCGCACGCGCCCAGCAACACAGGAGTAGAAACACAGAATGGCTGTGACAAAAGAGGAAATGGTTCGTTGGTGCCAGGCGTTGGTCGAGCCGTCGGCGGATGCGGCCGAGCGAAGTCTGGAAGCGTACCTCGATGCGATCCCGCGGCTCGATTCACTCAGCGATTGCAGCGAGGGGACGAGGGTGCTGATCCGCGGCGACGTCGACGCCAAGCCGGGCGCCAACGTCGGTGACGGCGACGTACGGTTGCGCTCGATGGAAGACACGCTCGAATACGGTCGGCAACGCGGCTGGGTGCAGGTGATCTTCGGGCACATTGGCCGCAAGCCGGAGGGTTCGCTGGATAAAGTGGCGGCGCGGTTGGGCGAATTGCTCGGCGCCGACGTGCCGCTGCTGAGTGACTGGCTCGACGAAGAGTCGATGACAATCAGCGACGCGGCGGCGGGCGCGATTGCCGATGCGGCACCGGGAAGCATCTTGATGCTGGATAACACGCGCCGCTACGACGTCGAGCGCCTGCTCTGGAAGGCAAACGCCGACGAGGCGGCTGCGGCGGCCGACAAGTTGGCGCGGCTGGCCAACTCATTTGCCGAGAAGGTGGCCACGGTGTACGTCAACGAAGCGCTCTCGGCCGGCAGCCTCGACGCCTCGAGCACCGTGGTACCGGCGGCGATGGATCGGGTTGCATTGGGGCATTACGTGGCTGGTGAGTTCGACGGGCCGATGCGGCGCTGCCGCGAGGCTGACCTGGTGGTGTTCAGCGGACTGAAGGCCGACAAGCTCGACGACCTCGAAGCGATCGTCAATCGCGGGCACGTCAAGCTGGTGCTCTCGGCCGGTTCGCTGGCGATGGCGCTTGCCAAAGCGGCGGCGGAGCTCGACGGCCAGGAGTTTTCGATGGGCGTGGCCGAGGATCCGGCGCATGCCGACAAGCCCTATTTCATCCCCCGCGAACGGATCGATCAGGCCCGGCGGATGGTCGAGGCGGGGCGCGAGCAGGGGATCGAATTCGTCACGCCGGTCGACTTCGTGCTCCAGGACGGTCAGGCGAGCGACCTGATCGGCCCGGGCGACCAGCAGTTCGACGTCGGCCCGAAGTCGTCGGCCCTGTATGCCGAGAAGGTGAGTGAGTTCATCGCCGCGAGCAAGTCGCGCGGCGACGGCAAGACGTCGGTGGCGTTCCACAACGGCGTGTTCGGCATGTTCGAGGACGAACGCTTTGCCGAGGGGACGCGGAAGTTCGTCGGCGAGCTGAAGCGAATGAAGGACGCGGGCGTCGAGGTCTACGTCGGCGGCGGCGAAGGGGGCAAAGCCCTCGATCTCTACGGCGAGCCCGACTGGGTGACGCACTGCTTCACGGCCGGCGGCACCGTGCTTAACGCCCTGGGCGGTGAACCCGTGCCGTACCTGTTGGCCCTGTCGATGGCGACGGCTAAATAACTTCGAGACGTGGCGCCGGCGCCGCGGGGCTATTATTGCGGGGTGCCGGAGCGGAGGCGCTGGCAGGTGGCGATGAGCCGCTCTGTGGCCTGATCGATGACGTCGGCGGGCTCAGCTGTGTCGATGGCGCGTTCGAGCTGGGCGGCGACGTCGGTGACCGAGTCGAAGCCGTAGCTGCCGGCGGCGCCCTTGAGCTGGTGGGCCACACGGCGGAGCGACTCGCGGTCTCCGCTGGTGTAGCTGTGCTCGATCGTGGCGATGCGATCCGGGACGTCGTCGACGAACATTTCGACCAGTTCGGCCCAATCGGGATCGTCGGCGAGCGTGGAATAGATCGGGGCGTCGGTCGTCGTCGTCGTCATCTTCTCTTGTCTCCGAGCTAATGGGGCGTTTCGTGGGGCCTTCGTGACCACGGGCTGCGAGGAGGTGCCATCGTGCGGCGGGTGCTCAATGACGGAGTGCATAAAAGAATAGGTTAGTGATTCTGTTACGCCGGCGAGGAGCAGCGTTCGGCACGCGGGGGTGCGACGGTTCAGGTCGCAGCGGTTTTATGGATGGTACGGCACGAGGTGGGCGCGAAGGGGGCGCCGTTGCCGGGTCACAACCGGGTTGACCGCTAGAGTCGTCAATAGATTGCCGGGGTTCACGAACCGATGCAGCTTCGACGATACGAATTTCTAGCTTGGTGGAACCGCAAACACACCACATTTTCTGTCACTCCCATAAGGAGCTCTCCCGATGAAGTCGAAGTTTTTTACCCTTGCCCTGCTGGGTGCCGGTTTCGTGCTTTTTGCCGGCAACAGCAACGCCCAGGCCTTCGAGCTGCTCGATCGCGCTTTGGGCTTTCACCACGGCTGTGGCTGTGGTTCGTGCTGTGAGACGAGCTGCTGTGAGCCGACCTGCTGCGAGCCGGTCTGCTGTGAGCCCGTCTGCTGCGAGCCGGAGCCGAGCTGCTGCGCGCCCGAGCCCAGCTGCTGCGATTCGTGCAACTCGTGCTGCGATCCGTGCTGCCGCAAGTGGCGTCCGTTCGCTCGCCTGAAGGCCCTGTTCAGCTGCTGCAAGCGCAGCTGCTGCGCCTCGAGCTGCTGCGAGACGAGCTGCTGTGAGCCCGCTTGCTGTGCTCCGGAGCCGAGCTGCTGCTACTAAGTCGTCACGCATTGGGAGGGCGGCCGCCAAGGTTTGACTCCCCGCTACGACACCGAGTGAGATGAACAAACGGCTTGGGCGCTGTGTCAGCCCCAAGCCGTTTTTTTATTGGGCGGCCCGGCCTCGCGCGAGCGGAGGCGCACCCCGGGTTGTGGTACAATGCAGCGGCTGCCCATCGCAGGCCCAGCAGGTGCCGCGTGCGAAGTAGTGGGCGTGGCGCGACGTCTCGTGTGACCAACGCTGAACGTGGAAATGACCGGCCCGACGACCGAACGCATGACGGACCGGCAGCGGGCGGTTTTGCAGCGGGCGGCTGATGCGCGGCACGGCCGGTTGACCGCCGAGTTGGCCCATGCGGTGCCGGTAATGCTGCTAAACGTCTTGATGGGGGTCGTGCTTGGCGTGTTTCTGGGTGTGATCCCGGAGATGTCGGGCGTGCCATTCGCGCTGCCAATCTGTCTGGCCGTAGGAACGGCACTCGGTGCGACCGCGGGCTTGGTGCGGTGCCTGGGCCAATGGCGGCGGCGGGCGCGGGCGCTGCGGCGGTTGGACGAAGACTTGGCGGCTGGCCTGGTCGAAACGCAGACGTTCGAGGTGTACGAAGCCGTGCGGCTGGGAGGGGAAGCGCGCCAGGGCCCGAGCTATTTTCTCGCCGTGTCTCCGCCGGGTGACCTGCCGGCGCAGGTACTGTTTCTCAACGACCCGTTTGCCGAGTTGCTCAGCGTGGCCGAGACGCCGGTAGGCAACGCCGAGCCAGTCGATGCCAAACCAGCTGTCACCGACTTCGATAACGCCGAGCCAGACGCGACCAAATCAGGCAAAGCGGAAGCCGACGACCTCGACGCTGACGACCTTGAAGCGGACATTGTGCGGTGGGATGCCCTCGGGAGGGATCGTGCCCATTGGGGTGACGCAGAGTG
>JAGQPT010000388.1 GCA_020426575.1 Planctomycetales bacterium | reverse complement strand
TGAATCTGCGACTGGCCGATACCTCACGGCAATGGACCGTCGTCAACTGCGGCGGCGTGTCGTACGCCAGCTACCGGCTCGTGCCGATCCTCCAGGAGGTGCTCGGCTATGAACCGGACCTGGTGATCCTTTACACCGGCCACAACGAGTTTCTCGAAGACCGCACCTACGACTCACTCAAGCGGCGCCCTTGGCTTTTGAAGAAAGCGCAGAGCGCGGCATGCCACTGGCGGACGTACGTCGTGGCGCAAACGGCGCTAAACCGCTGGTGGCGCTCGAAGGACCATTCGACCGACGACGGGCGCGACGTTGTCTCCGCCGAGGTCGAAGCGATGCTCGACTACGAAAACGGCCTTGCCCAGTACGCGTGGGATGAACCTTGGCGCGACGGTGTCGTGGCCCACTACGAGATCAACATCCGACGGGCCGTGGCGATCGCCCGGGAAGCCGGCGTACCCCTGTTGTTGGTCAATCCGGTGGAGAACCTCCGCGACTGCCCTCCGTTCAAGGTCGTGCCCCGCGAAGGCCTCGGTGATGTCGACCGTGCGAAGCTAGCGGAGTTGCTCGACCAAGGCCACGCGTTCTACCACGGCCCGCAGCGCGATCTTGCGGCGGCCGCCGCGCGGTTTGAACGGGCCTTGGCGATCGACGATCGCCATGCCGGTGCGCGCTACGAGTTGGCCGAGTGTTATGACCAATTGGGCCTGACCGACCAGGCCCGCGCCGCCTATCTGCTTGCCAAGGACACGGACGTCTGTCCGCTGAGGATGCTCGAATCGATGCACGCCGCACTGCTGGACGTCGCCAACCAGACCGGCACGCCGCTGATCGATGCCCGGGCACTCTTCGCCGCGCGAAGCAACGGGGGGATCCCCGACGGCGAACTGCTTATCGACCACGTGCATCCCAACGTCCACGGCCATCAAATCGTTGGCGAGGCTCTGGCGCAATGGCTCATTGACGAGTTGGAACTGCAGACTGCGCCCGAATGGCAAGCCGCGCGACAGCAGGCCTACGCAGAGCATCTGGCGAGCCTCGACGACATCTATTTTGCCCAGGGGCAGGAGCGCCTGCGGGCGTTGCGAGGTTGGACGAAAGGACTCGCCCAATTGCGGCCACCAACTTCCCCGGCCGCACAGGAAGCGCCGGAATCTTCGCCGGCGGTTGAGCCCCCAACGCCCGGAAACTAACATAAGCTAACGGCCCGGTTCTCGCGTTTTGGCGACGCCACGAGGCCACACGTTCCCACCCACACCTGCATTTCACTCCTCAGGACCAGCGCGATGTTTTGCCGCACGCTCTCTGTATGTACCGTCTTACTTTGCGCCGGCAGCTTGTCTGCCGCCGACCGTCCCGACGGCGAACTCATCTTCCCGTTGCAGGACCAGCACGTACATTCCAGCAGCATCGTGCAATGCCCGAACGGCGATTTGCTTGTTTGTTGGTACCACGGATCCGGGGAACGCTCGGCGAACGACGTGCGCGTCGAAGGAGCGCGACAGCGCAAGGGAGAATCAACCTGGAGCCCGATCTTCCTCATGGCCGACGTGCCAGGAATGCCGGATTGCAACCCGGTGCTGCACGTCGACGCCCAGCAGCGTCTCTGGCTGTTCTGGGCCCAGGTGGTCGGCAACCGATGGGAGCATTGTCTGACCCGCTATCGTCGCGCCGCCGAGTTTCAGGCCGACGGGGCTCCAAAATGGGACTGGCAGGACGTGATCTCGCTGTTGCCGGGCGACGATTTCCCCGAACACATCCGGGAGGGTTTTAAAGCGATCGGCTTTGAACAGGGCGCCTGGGGCGAGTACGCCCTGCCATACGACGAAATGATCGTCGAGGCGGCCCGCGATCCCTACAAGCGCCAAAAGGGATGGATGCCGCGCAATCACGTCGCCGAGTTGCCCTCGGGCCGCATGTTGCTGCCACTCTATTCCGACGGGTTCAACCTCTCATTGGTGGCGATTTCCGATGACGCGGGTGAAACCTGGCGAGCGAGCCAACCGATCGTCGGCGTCGGTCCGATCCAACCGAGCATCGTTCGACGCAAAAACGGAGAACTCGTCGCTTATTTTCGTGACGGAGGCGGCGGACCAGGCCGCGTGCAGATCAGCACGTCCGATGACGAAGGAGAAACGTGGACCGCGGCCGTCGACACCGACATCCTCAATCCCAGTGGCAGCATGGAGGTGATTCGCCTCACGAGCGGGAATTGGGTGATGGTCAACAACGACGTTGAAGAGGACCGCCGCCAGCTTGCCGTGACGCTTTCGACCGACGAGGGAACAACCTGGGGACCGGCCAAGTACCTCGACCGTGACGAGCAGAATTCCTACGGCTATCCGTCGATGATCCAAACGGCAGACGGCCGCATCCACGTCACTTACACCTACACGATCCGCGGCAAGGGCGAAACGATCAAGCACGTGGTCTTCGACGAGGACTGGCTGCCCAAGGCGAATTAATCGTGCAGGTGAACCCAACGTGCGGGCTAAATGATCGCGCCGGCGAAACTAAACCTACCGACTTTTGCGGCTGTTCCGCTGACGGCTCGGCGGGGTTTCAATGCACCCACGTCAGGCCCAGAAACGGGCCGTGGAAAAAGAGTTCGCCGTCGTTGAACAACGTGCCAGGACCCGCCGTCAAATCGGTCACGTTGCCCGGGATGTTTTCTTCGGCAAGTGCGAGCCCTCCGACCCACAATACGTTGTAACCGCCTCGCAGCGTCAGGGTTCGCGTGAAGTTACAGTTGGCCGCCAACGAGATTTCGCCCGTGAATGTCGTGCGTGATTCGTCGCGACTGGTCAGGTACGACATCGTGACGTTGTTATTGTCGGTGTAAGTGTAGGACGTGCTCTGTGACGTCTGATTGTGGTTGATCGACCCCTTGATCTCGAAGTCGACCCAGATGCGAGAGCGATCGAGAAACTGTCCGAGCATTCCGAGTTGGACGCCGACCATGTCGTTGTCCGTGTCGATGGCCAGCTCGTTGATCGCCCCGTTGACCGGCGGCACGTTCGAGAATGATCTGTAACCGAAGTTTTCGCCGATCTGACTGAGTCTCAAGCCGACGAGAAACGACGTCTCGGCATTGGGCGTGGGCATCGCCACCTTGCGGCGCAGATTGATTTCGACCGTGTCCATTTCGGTCCGCAGGGCCACGCTGACAAAATCGTTGTAGTCGAGGCCGGCGACTTCGGAGTCACCAAAACGGGCAATGGCCGTGGTCAGCGTGCCGACACCTCCCAAGCTGTTGGGGGTATCGTCGCGGAGGTGATAGGCCTCTTCCCAAGACAAACCGCCGGTATAGCTCGCCTCGACGCGATACCAGTCGCCGAGTTGTCGACCGATGAAGGCCCGCACGCCACCGCTGAAGTCGGGATCGAAATTGTCGGTACTGACCGCCACGGCACCGGCCTGTCCCGACGCGGCGTCGCTGCCGTAGCGCGCAAAGACGATGTCGTCGTCGGCGTGCAATCGGTAGGCGACCATCTCAGCCCCGGCGTACCACGTCGGTGTGTTTGTCGGGCGAATCCAGCCGTAGCTGTCACAGGGTCCAGGCACGGGCGAAGCGCAGTTGAACCAGTAAAGGTTCCAGTTCGGCGGGTGCTCACATGCTGGCGTGCATTCTGGAACGTAGTATGTGCGTCCCTTGGCGTCGCTGACCGTCTGTCCACCAACGTGCGTGTAGCCGCCGGCGTCGGCAAGCTCCGCAACGGAAAGCGCGGACACAACAACCGCTGCGAACAATTGGGCCTGGGTGAGCGGCTCGAGGAGACTCAAACGGACGTTCATCATTCAGAATCCCGGACTCGGGTGGCGGCGCAACCGGACGAACTGTGAACTGACGTAGAATAGCTTCGACCGCTACCGTCGGAATCACGATCATCGTCCGAAGGAGCTGCAATTTCATCGGAATCGGCACACTTGCCCCAAGCTACCCTGTCGCCGGCAAGCTGCCGGTCCGACGATCCCGTGCCGCACAGCCGACGCAGGCGCAAAGTGCTGTCCCGCCTGCACAGAATCACCGACCAGGGCTCCCCGGCGACCGCACGAGGCGAGAATTGCACGCTTTGGCCAAGGATGTCGCCGTGCTTGCCTGCCAGCGTGCCGATAGAGTAGAATCGCGACCGTTCGAGCGTTATTGGCCAACGGGCCCAGTGCCGCCACGACGCCTCGTCGCAGATCGACCGGCGGGTGGTTTTGCTCGATCATCCTGTCGCCGCTGTTGCGAACCGACCACCTCTCCTGGTGGTCTGGTGCCCCAGGAAGTCGGCCGTTCAACTCCCGATGGCGGGGCAGGTTACCGCCGATTCGACAACTGGCCCATGGCCACCTTTGCACGTAAGCGATTGCATCTACGGCACTTATTGCCGTAACAACAACGGACGGGTAGCTCAGTTGGTAGAGCAGCGGACTGAAAATCCGCGTGTCGGCGGTTCAAATCCGCCCCCGTCCACTTGCTACGAGTATTTGGCAGGCTGCATCCGTGACCGTCGGCCGATTTTTGCCGGTTTATGAACCGTCGGTCGGATGGTCCGCAGGGCGGCCAAGCGAACGGAGCGAACCGTGAAAATCGCCATGCCATCACTGATTCCGTCGCTCGCCGTCACGGTGGGAGTGTTCGCCTATCTGGCGTTCGTTGCGGCATTGTTCTCATCCAGCGGCAGCGACCGGACTGCAGGTGGGCTAATGCTCGTGAATGTGCCCGTGACCCTGATGTGGCTGCTCGCCCAGTGGACGGCGAACCGTCATGCCACAACGGCAGGCGTGATTGCCGCGGCGATGCAGGCGGTGATTGCGGCCGTGATGATCGTCGCTGAAATCGGTGACGTCGAGTTGGTTTGCGTCATCAACAGCGGGATCGTCTTCGCCATTCTCTTGCTCGTGTGGCTCGGTCAGAATTATCCGCGTTGGAGCCTAGCGCGTTCTTTCCTTGCGCGGTAGTTCCGCGCCCGGCCGTCGACACCCACGTCGCAGAACAAACGCTCTCATTCGGGCCGCTCTCAATCGAGCCACCGACGCGCGGCGTTGCTTCCTGCCGTGTCGCTGCCACCCGCGCTGCGGCATGGCACGCTCCGCCACATAACGGCCGTCGGTCGTGTCCCCCACCGCGGCGCGGTCAACTGACAATTTCCTTTAATGCCTTAAACACCGCCCCAGCAAGCTCGCGCCCACTGGTAAAGACGTCGGCCATCTGGAACGTCAAGAGAAACAGCGCCGCATAGAACGAACTGGCATGGCCATCGAGCCACCACATCGCCGGTCGCGTCAGTGGCTCCCGGAGCGGTCGAACGTTGGCTAATCCTACTGCCAAGGCGCCGATCAAGGCGCCGGCGAGAATGTCGGTGGGGTAGTGATAGCCGATGTACACGCGGGAGAAGCCGATCACGCAAGTGACGTAGACCAGCATGAGCAGTCCGAGGCGGCGCGACGCCAGGAACACGCCGGTCGCCAGGCCATAGAACAACACGGCATGATCGCTGGGAAAAGAGCTCCAGCCGGTGAGGGTTTCAGGCACCACGTTGTAAGGCGGGGTGAACTCGAGCAGTGGTTCGTGGATTGGGCGGTGGCGGAAAGGCAGGGAAAGTGCCATCCCCCGGGCAAGCAACACGGCGACGACACAGGCCATCAACGTCGCGATCAGCCGGCTGCGGCGTTCGACCGCGCGCTCCTCGTCACGTTCAAACCACGCCCACCAAACCGACGCCACCACTACGCACCCCTTGAGAATCGTGTCTCCGGCCACCCATTGGATACCGCTGTCGAGCAGGTAGGAGCGATGCGCAAACTGATTGAGGAATGTGGTGATCGCGTGGTCGAACGGGTTCATCTGGAGTGATTCGAGGGGAAATGGTGGTTGGAGAGGATGTGAGTTTTCGGTTAATATTTCGTAAAATGCAAGGGTGCCAAACGCGAATCCGTCGTGCCAACGCACGTAGCCCCCTTGTGGCAGGTTGGAGGTCGACAGGCCGGACGAATGGAGACGCCGTGGCGAAGGGACCAACGGCTAAAACCGTATCGTTTGCCGCGCGGACTCCCTAAACGGGCTATATTCGATTACGAGCTATATTGTTGAATCATGGTACGGGCCGGTCGCCCGCCGCACGTAATCCGACCGGTTGCGACGGAGCAGGGGCGTAAAACGCAGTAGAGGCCGACTAATGTTTTCGGCAGACGGCGGGCTCTCCATCAACGACGACGGCACAAACTGAATGACGGCCACAGCCAATAAGCGCGTCTTGATGTTGTTGGAGAACAACCCCTATCCGCAAGACGCCCGGGTGCGTCCCGAGGCCCGTGCGCTCACGGACGCGGGCCTCGAGGTCTACGTGATCGCCCCGGGACGGCAGAAACAGCCCTGGCACGAAGTGCTCGACGGGGTCCACGTCTATCGTTATCCCCAGCCTCGCGACGGCGGCGGGCTCTTCGGTTACTTTTGGGAGTACGGCGTCGCGCTGACGGCCGCGGGACTACTCTCACTGCTCGTGCTGTTTCGGCATGGTTTTGACGTCATCCACGCCCACAATCCGCCCGATATCTTCGTGATCATCGCCGGGTTCTATCGGCTGTTGGGTAAGCGCTTCATATTCGACCATCACGATATCGCCCCCGAGATGTACTTCGAGCGTTTCGGCAACGGCAACCGATTGGTCTATCGGATTTTACTGTTCTTCGAACGTCGCTCTTGCCGAATGGCCGATCGATTGATCGTGACCAACGACTCGTACAAACGCCTCGATATGCAGCGCAATGGTATCCCTGCAGACCGCATCACCGTCGTGCGCAACGGGCCAGACTTTGTGCACGTTGTTCGCGTTGCCGAAGACCCCGAGCTGCGAGCAAAGGCCGACACGATCGTCGGTTTCGTCGGCGCGATTGGTTACCAGGACGGGCTCGACCACTTGCTGCGGGCGCTCAAGTACCTCGTCGCGGACCTGGGTCGGCGCGACGTCTATTGTGTGATCGTTGGCGACGGCGACGCAATGCAGTATCTCGTCGAGCTGACCCGCGAGTTGGAGTTGGACGATTACGTCTGGTTTGCCGGGTTCCGCACCGGCGAGGCACTGTGCCGGTTGCTGTCGACGGTCGACATTTTCGTTGCCCCCGATCCGGCGAATCCTTACAGCGATCAGTCGACGATGATCAAGATGATGGAGCACATGTACTTGGAAAGGCCGACGGTTGCGTTCGACCTGACCGAGCATCGTGTGAGCGCTGGCGAAGCGGCCGTATATGCCTCAGACAACGACGAACACGAATTCGCCCAACTGATCGCTGAGTTAATGGACGACCCGGAACGGCGCGAGCGGATGGGCCAAATCGGCCGCCAGCGCATCGAATCCGAGTTGGCGTGGCACCATCAGGCCCGCAAGCTGGTCGCCGTTTACGAATCGCTGGGAATGTGCGTGGCCGCTGATTCCCCGTCCGCCGAGGCGAACGTCGCGGTTGAACTGACCAAGTGACCTCACGGCGCGCCAAGGCAAGGCACACCAGCAGCACCGAGAAGATGACCGCATATGCCAAGCTCGACCGAAGCGACCAGCGAGGCCAGCCCCACCTGGATCGACGACGCCCGAGTGTCGATCGTGCACACCGGGCTGCACGACTACTGCCACACTCCGCCGTTTCATCCCCCCGAAGCCTATCCCGAGTTGGGCAAGACCCCCGTCGACCCAACCAATCAGGTGTTCCGCTGGGTACGCGAGTCGCTGCGGCAATTGGGACTGGACCGCGAACGCTTTGGCACGCCTGAGTGGAATCCGTTGGGACAGACCGTGCGCCCTGGCATGACGGTGTTCATCAAGCCGAATACGGTGAGCCATGCGCATCTGCGCGGTGAGAACGTTTTTTCTATGATCACCCACGGGTCGGTTGTGCGCCCGCTGTTGGACTACGTCCGCATCGCCTTACAGGGTCAGGGGCGGATCATCCTGGGAGACTCGCAGTACTTGTTCGGCGATTTCGACAAGGCGATGGCGGTCACCGGGATGGGGGCGCTCGTGAGCTGGTACCGGTCGCAGACGCCGATTCCGATCGAGTGCCTCGACCTGCGCAGGCTCAAGGCCGTCCGCACCTGGGCCGGCGGGAATTGGGGACGCGAGGCAGTGCCAGAAGACGAACGAGGTTATCGCTGGGTTGATCTCGGCAGGCGGAGCCATTTTGAAGGGCTTGACCCAGCGACGCTGCGGATCGCCGTCGCCAGCCCCCGCGAGATGGCAAAACGACACGGACCGGGTCGGCACGAATACCAATTCCCCCAGGTCGTGCTCGACTGCGATGCCATCGTCAGCGTACCAAAGTTGAAAACGCATCGTCGCGCCGCCGTGTCACTCACACTCAAAGGCTTTTTCGGCCTCGTTTCGCACAAAGACAGTCTCCCGCACTACCGCACCGGTTCGCCGGCCGAGGGAGGCGACGAGTACATCCACCCGTCGTTTCGCAAACGGCTGTACAGCCGACTGCACGATCAGGTGCAGTCCCGCCCGCTGGTGCTGCAAAAGGCGGTGGCAGCGGCGCTGCGCAACGCCGTTTGGAAGACCCAGGCGATCTGGCCGTTGCCCGACAAGGTCACCGAGGCGATGTGGTACGGCAACGACACGATCTGGCGCACCATTCTCGACATATACCTGGCGGTCTTCTTCGCCGACCGCCAGGGAAAGCTCTGCGAGACTCCGCAACGGAATCACTTCTGCCTGATCGACGGTATCATCGGCGGCCAAGGCAACGGCCCCGTCGAGCCCGATCCGGTCACGCCGGGTGTGCTGGTCGCAGGGCTCAATCCGGCGGCCATCGATGCCGTGGCCGCAACGCTGATGGGCTTCGATGTCGGCAGAATTCCCACGGTTCGCGAGGCGCTGCGGCAACGCCTTCCCGAATACGAACATATACTTGAGGTCGTCGAGGATGGGCAAGCGCTCAACCTGTCGGCCCTGGCGGCCGGAGATACCCTCGGCTACGAGCCTCACCCGGAATGGATCGGCCGGGTGGAACTGGCCGCAGTCCCCTCGTCGCAGGACCAGCGCGAGGACGAATAGTCGATTCGCCAAGTTGCGCGTGGGCTCAACGACAGCCGCACGGAGTCGTGCAACGCGGCCTGATCGCTGACGCGACGCATCTGGATATGAGCTTTACGACGCTGACACACAAGGTCCGCCGACACGTCGAAGACCACAATTGGCAGGTTGCGGTCGGCAAAGTCTGCAAGGGAGTGTGCGCTCCGCTGTACACCCGGGCGGACTATCGCATCTACAGGATCGACGTGAGCCGCTGGTCCGACGCGAGCGTGGCTCCTCCAGAAGGCTTCGCCTTCCGGATGCTCACGACGTCCGATCACGACGGAATCGCGGCGGTCGAACAATATGCCGAGTGGCTCTCGGGTCAACTCCACGACATGATTGCCGCCGGCGGTCTCTGCCTGCTCGCCACGTGCAACGGCGAACCCGCCGGGTTCAACCTGGCGACGTTTGGAGGCGTGTACATGCCGCTGGTGAAGGTGCACCGCACCTTCGCATCCAATGCCGCCTGGTCGGAACACATCATGGTGTACCGGCATTTCCGTGGCCGAGGTTTGGCCAAACAGATTCGCCGGCGGATGTTCGCGGAATTGGCAAGGCGGGGAACTCGCTACTTTTACGGCGGGGCCGAAACTTGGAATACGACGTCGCTCGGACTGGCCCAGAGCTTGGGATTTCGCGAGATCGCCGACATCAGTTTCCGCCGCATCTTGGGTGTCAAGTTCCACTTCATACGAAGGGTGCCCGCAAGTGATCCTCGATGACGTCAAACGTGAGTTGGTCGGTCGTTGCACTTTTCCGGCTACGAACTGGCTATACAACCGTCGTCGGCTCCGCGGCATCTACGGTGACCTCGTTTACAGCGACGCTTGGCCGGCACAGATGCTTGAGGAAACCCAACTGCAGCAGCTGCGTCGCGTGTTGGCGTACGCACAACGCTGGTGCCCGTTCTACGCCGAGCGGCTCCGCCACTGCCACGTCGATCCGAAAGATATCCGTAAACTGTCGGACGTCGAACACATCCCCCCATTGACGCGACACGATTTGATTCAACACCGCGCCGAACTGGTGGACCGCCGCTTGAGTGCCTCGGTCGAAGCGGCCGAACGACAAGCGCGCCCTCCCGGTGCGCCGATTCCGCTGGCGCCGTTTCGCCGTCACCGCCTGGTCCGCAACACGTCGACCGGTTCGACGGGGACGCCCGTGGTCGTTTACGAAGATGGCTCAACCACCGCGATGACCTGGGCACACGAATGGCGATTGAAGAAGTGGTTCGGCCTGGCCCCCGGTGAGCGCGAAGCCCGCTTTGCCCGCGTCTCGACCGAATTCGTCGCCAATAGCAAGTCGCTTCGCGCCCGACAACTGCTGTGGAATCAGTTGGTACTGCCAGGGATCAACCTGGCTGAGGCGGACTTCGCCCTCTGCCTGGAGCGGATTCGCACTTTTCGCCCACGGATCCTCTTCGGGATCACCAGTGCCCTGACCGGTTTCGCGAAATACGTCCAGGCCCAAGCCGCGACCGCCGATATTCGCCCCGCTGTAGTGATCACCTGGGCGTCGCCGGTGTACGACCATGAACGCGCGCTGTTGGAACAAACGTTCGATTGCCCGGTGGCAAATGTCTACGGCAGCCGCGAAGTCGGACACGTCGCCTCGACCTGTCCACACGGTCGGATGCACATCCACCAGGAGAACTTCCACGTCGAGGTGCGCCACGACCCATCGAGCGGCGGGGCGGGCAACTCGGGACAAATCCTGATCACGCCGCTTTTCCCGACGCCGATGCCGCTGGTGCGCTATGAGATCGGCGACGTGGCGGAACTGACGCCGAGCGACTGTCCGTGCGGCCGCCAGCATCCCTTGCTCCGCAACCTGCTGGGGCGAACGACGGAGATATTCACCACGGCTAGCGGCCGCGCCATACCGCCGAACTTCTGGTGCCGCGCGTTCATGGGCAACGACGGCAGTCAACACGTCGACCAGTTCCAAGTCGTGCTGGAACGCTCCGGCGGGCTCCGCTTTCGCGTCGTGCGCCGACCCGACTACACGCCGGAAACCGAAGCCGGCCTGCGACGTTACCTTGGCGATCAACTACAGGACGAGATACCGATGGAGTTTGAATACGTGGACGCGATTGCACCGCAACCGTCGGGAAAGATACCCATGGTCATAGACCAGCGCGAGGCTGAAACGGCGGGAGCGTCGCGATGAAAGCTGAAATCGTCGATGAGTCTCGCCGCAACGAGTGGGATCGCTTCGTTCTCGAGCATCCCGGCACGATCTCCTGGCACGTCTACGACTGGCACCGCGTATTAGAAAAGTACTACGGACTGCGGTACTTTCCGATCGCCGCGTGCGACGGTGCATCGATTCGCGGGGTGCTACCGTTGTACTACGTGCGCACGTTCAAGTCGGGTCCGGCGCTGATGTCGATCCCCTACTTCGTCGCCGGCGGTATCGTTGCCGACGGAGATGAAAGCCGCCAACTCTTACTCGACCGCGCCATTGTGCTGTCGAAGGAGATGGGCGGACTACCCATCACGCTGAAACAGTACGGCGTGAAACTCGCCGGCGACCTCACGACCGACGGCAGCTATTACAACCGCGAGCTCTCGCTCAGCGCTGGGCTCGATGACGTCTGGAAAAACCTGGACGAAGTGAACCGCCAATATATCGACGACACTCGCTCTGAGCCGCTGCAGTTAGAATATCCGTCGAACGATTTTCGCGGCTTTTATCGCACGCTGCGTCGCTTTCAACACGCCTTGGGCACTCCCTGTGCAAGCAAGGCCTGGGTGCGCTTGCTGATTGAGTCGGGATCGTACGAGATCGCCCTGCTGCGGCGCGGTTCCGAGATCGTCGCGGCGACCCTGGCCAAACGCTTCCGCGACTCGGTCTCGTTCCCCTTTACTTGTCTCCCCAGCCAGGAAGACGGGGCGATCCGCTACGCCTTTCGGCTCTACTGGGAATTGATCACACGGCTGGAAGGGGAACAGGTGCGCATCGTGCACTCCGGTCGCATCCCCGACGACGGCAATGTGCCGGCGTACCGGCTCGGTTGGGGAGGTCCCCAGCAGCGCTACTACTACCAATACTACGGGCTGCAGGGCAAAACCGAATCCTCGTCCAAGCGAGGTTGGGTGCGGCGCTCCGGGGGCACCGTCTGGAAGATGCTTCCGGCAACCGTGTCGAATCTGCTCGACCCGCTAGTGATCCGCCAATATCCCTGAATCGGAGATATCCCCGACCTGTCGATATCTCGGACGTGCCGATCCACCCGACCTGTTACGAATCATGTAGTCTGCACGACTCTCACGACCAGGACACTTCGCGCTGTGGCTCGTTGAAGAGAACCCGTTCGCCGTCGGATTGCATGACAGCGACACGGCAGCGGCCGGCGGCAGGTCCGGCGACGCGTCGGTGCCCTTCGCCGTCGACCTCGACATGTGAATCGTGGCGCTGGCGCCACCATTCGGCAACGTCGCGGGGCAGGGCATGCCAGTAGCCGCTCAGCTCGCAGACGTGCTCAAGAAACCGTCGATAGAGGTCGAGACCATGCTGCCCGGCGAGATAATCCGGGTGGGTGAGCATCAGGACCATGCCTTGCCGCTGAACGATCCATTCGAGCTTCTCGCGCCAGAGGCGGTCGTCGTTCTCACCCAGCACAATCAACAGGGTGTGATCCTGCGGCAACGTATAGGGGAGTTCGACAAAGCGGCCAGCCAGAAACGGCCAGACCGCCCCCACGCCTCCCGGCATCGCCTGAAACGGATCGATGTCGAAGTGCGACGCATCGTATTCGATTTCGAGCTGTTGCATCCAATCGAGTTGTCGATGCACCATCGGTGCCCGAAAACCGACGGCGCCATACTCGCGCATGGCGCGATTGATCTCGACCGCACGGCGGTCAAACTCTTTGCGTGAGGAAAAAAGCCGTCCATCGTGGTTGTAACCGTGCACGCCGATTTCGCAGCCTCGGGACCGCAACTCGCGGATCACGCCTTGATCGACCGGGTAACCGTGGGGGACAATGTTCCAGCAACTAAGGAAGCCGAACTCACGTTCGACGTCGGCCAATTCGAGCGACCGCGACAAACCGAATTCTGATTCGACGTCGTGCGTGAGCACAAAGGCCCAATGCGCTCCGTCAGGCCAGGGGTGGACGATGGTGACGCCGTCGGCAAAATGGTTCACCGCCTCGCCCAGCGATGCCATGAAGGCATCAGGAAAGTGCCAGCGAGGCCGCGCCTCGTTTCGTCGTCGTTGCTGCAGATAGCGCCGCAACGCCATGGGAATCAAGGGTCGCAACTGGTAGTAAGCGCGCATCTTCGACGAGAGCCGCGCATCGGCCGCGTCTCGCGCCAGCGCCCGTCGAAAGACCTCGACGATGGCAGGCTCGGCGGCGAGAAACTCGGCGATGGCGACCGTTTCACATGTCGCGCAGTTTTTTCTATCCCGCGAAACGATAAAACACCTCCCCCAGAATGCGGCACACGAACCGGGGTGTACGTCGTATCACACCGGCCGCGATCTTGACGGCCGGTGAGGCGTGTTGTGGTGGGACGGCCGGGCCGACGAGCGGCACCGTGTAGACGTCGTTCTCGACCGCTCCCCATTTGACCTTGTAACGACGCAGACCGTCCTGTTCGCGCGCCGATACTCCAAAGTCGAAACGATCAAACCCTTCCTCAACGGCCAGCCGGATCGCGTGGTACATCAACCATTCGTTGGGGCGATGCGCCAGGGAGTCAGCTGCTGAGGCTCCATATTTATAAATGACGGCGCCACCGTATTGCAAATAAATCGCCGCCGCCACCGGACGCCCCTGATCGGCCACCACGCCGACGTAACCGAGCCCGGGTTGCAGCACGTTGTGGAGCAGCCGCCGGAAATAGCTGCGGGGCTGTACCGGAATGCCCTTCTCGCGCCGAGTCTCGAGGTGCAGTGCGTAAAACGCGTCCATCGCCGCATCGTCGGTACGCCGGGAAAACTCCAGCCCGGCACGCCCGGCCGTGCGTATGTTGCGTTTCAATGAAGAGGGAAAGCCCGACTCGATCGCGGCCAGAGAATCACCCAGTGTCAGTTCGTGCCTCACCCACGCCGTGGGGCCCGCCGTGCCGCCGAGCGGGCGGTCGGTCTGAATTGACATCGTGTGGCAGGGACGGGGTCCCGTGCGAAGGTAAGAAACCAATCGTTCCGTCGCAACCTCATCCCATGAGAGAACTTGCATACAATCGGTAAATGGCAGCGACCGGAAACGCTTTTTGCCCGATAGCGATCTCCCCGCGAGAAACGGCACGGCAACAACCACCTCGCCACCGCTCTTCGCGGCCGGAATGAACGGTCTGAGGCCGTATTGCCCGGCAAGCGTTTCGATCCAGCGACGGTGATGAAAAGCCGTGGCGCGCGGGTGCGAATCGACGAATCGTTGCCATTCATCGAGGCTGAGCTCGCCAACGTCCAGCGAAGCATCGCCGCCGTCGAGCGGTCGCACCACGTCAATTTCGGCGTTCGATGTCTTCATCGCCATGATTCCAGCCGGGAGCAACTGCCGCGTCAGCAGGTTTTAGAATAGGGAAATCAAATGCCGCTGGACGAATTCGAAAGTACGTGACGGTCCTGCTCGACACTGGCGTCCCGCCCCAGGACCGACTCGTAAATGCCGATGATCCGGCGGGCCACGCCTTCCAGATCAAGGCCGCGGGCCAACATCGCATCGCGTCCGGCCGACGGGGTCCCCAGGCTGAGCAATTCAGCCAGCGCATCGGCGAGTTGATCGGCGTCGTACGGACGGACATGGTTGCCCGTCACACCGTCGAGCAATTCGGCGACGTCGCCTACGGGCACCGACACGACGGGCACGTTACAGGCCATCGCTTCCTTGACCACGTTGGGCGAACCCTCTCGGAGCGACATCATCAGCATCGCGTCCGAGGCGTTCATATACAGCGGCACCCGTTCGGGCGAAATGTCCCAGAGTGTCATCAGTTTCAGCGGACGGCCCAACCGCGCTTCTGCACGCGCGACCACCTTCTTGGCCAGGGCATAGTTCTTGCGGGGATTACCCGGATCGCCAGGAAAAAGAATATGCGTAGCGTCCGGTTGCCAGCCCAACTCGGCGCGTGTTTGGGCCTGATCAAGCGGACGGAAGTGGTCGAGGTCGACGCCGTTGGGAACGATGTGCGAATGTACGTGCGAAATGACACCGGCCATCTGCGCCGACTTGACGATCACGGCATCGGCCCGCGAGGCAAGCCGGATGTTCGCTTGCACGGCGGCCCAACCGGTGGGCTTGCGGATGCCGCCGCGCATGAAC
>JAGQPT010000387.1 GCA_020426575.1 Planctomycetales bacterium | reverse complement strand
TGGGCAAACGCATTCTTTGTCCGAGCAGCACCGAGGATCCCAACACGGATGCCTGGAACGTGCACCTGGAGTGGACCAACCTGACCGCGGACGAGTGGTCGATGGCCGGCGCGATCGGCGGGCAGGAAGAACTCGACGCGATCCAACCCACGATCCTGGCGCACGACGATGAGAACGTGCAGATCCTCTGCCGAGCCCGGCAAGGCAAGATCGTGGAAAGCTGGTCGCACGACGGCGGCAACACCTGGTCGAACCTCGCCGAAACGACGATGCCCAACAATAACTCGGGCATCGACGCCGTGCAGATGAGCGACGGCCGCGGCCTGCTCGTCTACAACCACATGGGGCTGGAACGCAACCGCTGGGGTGGGCGTCGTTCGCCGCTGAACGTGGCGATCACGCCGGACGGTAAGAACTGGGAGGCCGCATTGGTGCTGGAAGACGAGCGCGGCGAGTATTCGTATCCGGCCGTGATACAAACCGCTGACGGCCTGGTGCACATCACGTACACGTGGAAACGAGAGCGTGTCAAGCACGTCGTCGTTGATCCCGCGAAGCTGGTGACACGACCGATCGTCGACGGCAAATGGCCCGAGTAGAGCGGGCGATGGACGTTGCCGTTCATCCCTGCGAGTTGGACGACGCCGCTCTGATGGCCGGGTGCGACGTGCGCCGGCAGCGCCGCAGCGGGCCGGGAGGCCAGCACCGCAACAAGGTCGAGACCGGCGTGTTCGTCACGCATCGCGACAGCGGTGCGACGGCCCAGGCCACCGAGGCCCGCAGCCAGCAGGTCAACATGCGGCAGGCGTTGTTTCGGCTGCGGCTCGAACTGGCGCGTGGCGTGCGCGGTCGTCGCGGCGAGTCGCCCAGCCCGCGTTGGTGTGCCCGCGCCGCCGGCGGAAAGATTCGCGTCAGCACGACACACGACGACTTTCCGGCCCTGTTGGCCGAGGCGCTCGACGTGCTCACTGAAGCTGAGTTCGATGTGCCGACCGCAGCGCAGCGATTGGCCGTCACCGGCTCGCAACTCGGTCGGCTTCTGGGGCAAGACCCGCCGGCACTGGAGGCGGTCAACCGCGAGCGCGCGGCCCGTGGCTTGCGGACGTTGGTGCGATAGGGGTTTAGGCAGTAGGTGTTTTGGGAATCGATGACATGGCGAGTTTTTGCTACGCTTGGCGCGCAGTTGGGTATCTTGCGAATGTTGGCGCGTTGCTGTGCGCCGCGTTTGGACTGGCGGCGTCGGCAGCGAGGGCGGACGATGCTCCGCCTCCGAATGTCGTGATGATCATCAGTGACGACCAATGCTGGAACGACTTCGGCTTCATGGGACACACGGCCGTCGAGACGCCGCACCTGGATCGGCTGGCCGCGCAGGGGGCGGTGTTCCGGCGCGGCTACGTGCCGTCGAGCCTCTGCCGACCGAGCCTGGCGTCAATGGTAACGGGCCTGTACCCGCACGAGCACCTGATCACGGGCAACGATCCGCCCAAAGAGCTGGACCGCAACGTGATGCTCAAGCACATCCGCGCGGCGCCGAGTCTGCCGCGGCTGCTGGGCGCGCACGGCTACCGCAGCTTTCAAAGCGGCAAGTGGTGGGAAGGCAACTACCGCGAAGGGGGTTTCAGCGACGGCATGACGCACGGCGACACCAGCCGCGGCGGCCGACACGGCGACGAGGGGCTCACCATCGGTCGTGAAGGCATGAAGCCGGTGGTCGACTTTCTCGACGAAGTGGGCGAGCGGCCGTTTCTGCTTTGGTACGCGCCGTTCTTGCCGCACCAGCCCCACAACCCACCTGCCCGGCTGGCCGAGAAGTACGCGTCCAAAACTGACTCGCCCCACGTGGCCCGCTACTGGGCGATGTGCGAGTGGTTCGACGAGACCTGCGGCGAGTTGCTCGACCAGCTCGATGTGCGGGGCTTGTCGGAAAACACAATCGTCGTGTTCGTCGTCGACAACGGCTGGATCCAACAACCCGACCATGCCGGCTACGCGCCGCGGAGCAAGCGGTCGCCGTATGATGGCGGCCTGCGCACGCCGATCCTGGTGCGGTGGCCCGGTGTCGTCGAGCCCGTCGTGAGCGATACGCCGGTCAGCAGCATCGACCTGGCGCCGACGATCTTAAAGGCGTGTCGCGTTGAGGTACCGCCGGCGATGACGGGCATCGACCTCGTGGCGTTGGCCAACGCCGAAGCGCACGGCGAACCGGTGGTCGCGCCGCCGGTGTTCGGCAGTACGCTGGCCCACGACATCGTTGACATCGATCGACCGGCGGCGAGCGTCGAGTATCGCTACACGGTCGACGGTCCCTGGAAACTGATCGTGCCGGCCCGCGGCGACGAGTCACCAGAACTTTACAACGTCGTCAACGATCCCTGGGAGCAGCACAACCTTGCTGCGGAGGAACCCGAGCGCGTCGACCAGTTGCGGGCCCTGATCGACGCCTGGTGGACACCGGCAAAGTGACACGCCGCAGCGGCGGGCACCGGTGAGAGGGTGGCACACGTCAACAAAAATGGGCCTGGCCGCCCGTGGTTGACGTGGCGGCCAGGCCCGGTGATGCGCGAAGTTGCCTCGACTCGGATTACAGCTTCGAGTCGTTGTAGATCCGAATCAGCAGACCACCCTTGTGCTCGCTTGAGTGCGACTTGAAGGTGGTGATCATCAGCTCGCCGTCGTCACGGAAGGCAAGTCCGCTGGGGGCGTTGAGCGTCATCAGTCGGACCGGCTCGCAGATCCACTCACCGGCGTCCTTGACCAGGTCGATGCGGTACAGACCACCTTCGTCCGGTGCGATGTGCGAAAAATCGGTTGCATACATGCGGCCGGTTTTCGGGCTAATCGCCAGGCCGGTCACGTCATTCAGGCCCGTCGGCACGTCAAGGTAGGCACGACCGTTACGCGAGTCGAAGAAGCTGATCCGGCTGTCGGCCGGCACGTCGAGGCTGCCCATTTGCGCAACGACGAGTTCGCCGCGACGGCCGATGGCAATGGCCGTGGGGGCGGCGTAGCCGTCGGCGGGGCCTTCAATCGCGATTTGTTCCAGCTCGCCGGGTGTGCCATCGGTGATCGTGCTGCGGGCCAATCCGCCACCCGACTGACGGCCGTTGAACGTGGTAAACAGTACCGATTCGTTCGCGGCGATGCCGAAATAGTTGCCGGCGTCGTTCGTGACCGGGCCGAGCGTGTAGGTGGGTTCGTCCGCCGAAACCGTGCCGGCATTGCGGACGCGGTAGACGTCAACGGTATCCTGCCCGTAGGTTTTTCCGCCGCCACCGACGGCAATCGTGTACTTGTTGATAAAGGCCAGGCCGAGCGGTCCGACGCGGTAACCGTTGCGTTCCGAGCCGAGTGTTTCGACGGCAAAGCCGGTCACGACCGGTTCGAGCCGGTATTCACCCGGCACGTCGTGTAGTCGGCCTACGCGTCCGGCACCGCTTTCGGCGACAAAGACGTCGCCGGTGGTCGGTTGCACGGCGATGCCGGTGGGGTTTTCCAGGCCGTCGACGACGACCTGGGAAAAGATCGTGTTGAGGACCTTTTCGTCAACGATTTCACCCGGGCGGCCTTCACGCTGCGGCTCCCGCGTGGGTCGGGCGGCCACGTCGGCGCGAGTGCGCTGCGGGGCACGGGTCTGAGTCTGCTGGGGTCGATAGTCACGACTGGAACGTTGTTGGGCAAAGGCGTTGGTGGAGAGAACACCAACCAGGCCCAACACGAGTAGGAAGCGAGTCACGCGCATCGCCAAGGGTTCTCCTTCGGAAAATGACACCACGCGGCAGCCCGAGCGCACCGTCCGGCCGGGGGAGCCAAAGCCCCCCGGCAGACAGCGGCTGCACGACCGCCGAAACGTAGATTCGTTGCAATGGGTACACCTGGTACTATGCTGAGTATCGGCACGATAGCTTGAAGGATTTGGGCATTTGTTCGTTAAAGAGCGTATTCCCGATACTAGCATCGTCCCACATACAAAACGGTCCCGACCGTGCCGTGCCGCAGTGCGGCCTGGCCGCCCCAAATCGACCGGGAAACCATCCAACCGGGAAACCGAGGCGTCGACCCTGCCGAGGGGAACAAACGAGGGCAAACTTGACTGCTAGCAGGCACAAACATTCGCAGCCGCCGCAGAATACGGCGCCGCAACTGCCGACCGACTCCGCCTCGCCGCAAGCCGCGGTCCCGAACTGGCCGACGGGGGCGAGGACGGCTTCGCGAAGCGTGGTGCCGTCGCCGCTGGACGCACAGGTTGAAATCAGTGCAGCGCGACGCGAAGCGGCTCGCCGGCTTATCGGTCGATTCGACCTCCGCGACTTGATCGTCGCCACCGTGGCTTGCTCGGTCGGTTTCGCCTTGATCGCCGCTCTATCGCTCGTTGGCGTGGCACTGGCAGTGGTACTACTGCCGCCGATCCTACGAGTCGCCTATGTGGCGCGGACACTGGCTCGCGGGGGTGAACGACTCGGCCTGGCCGAGGGAGCCACCGAGTTCTTCGGTGCCGTCATCGTGATGGTCATTGCAGTGCTCGCTGCCGCCTGGGTGGGGATTTTTGTCGGTATGATCGCCGCGCTACTCATGTCGCTGATCGTCTACGCGGTTGACCTTTGGATTCACTTTTCCCAGGACGTCGCGACCGTTTGGGTCTGGGGGGCGGCGATCGGCCTGGGAGTCATCGCCGCCGGCGTGGTGTTGATCACCATACCGCGACTGTGTTGGAATGGGCCTTCGCAGGGTCGGCTCCGCCGCGGACAGCTTGCCGCGGGTGAAGGCCACGGCGAGGAAACGGCCGGTCACAAAACAATCGTCGATTGTTGCATCGTCGATTCGAACGACGCGGTCGCCAGCGGGGAAGCGGTCCCCCACCGGGGAGAAGTGGCCACGCCTCTCAGCAAGGCCAAACCATATGACGGCCATCCCCGCCGCTTCTGAACGGGCCAGCGTGGCAGCCGAACGCCGGAAAAGACTCGGCCGAAATACGCCGGGGTCGGTCACGTCGGGGGCGAATTATCGTACGATGGTACAGCGGCCGCGGCAGTTCGCGGCGTCGGGCACATTCCTCCTCGCGACAAGCGGAACGATACGAGCGGAACGATGGATCCATTGAGGCTGGCAATCGCACTGGGTCCGCTGGGCGTGTATCTGCTGGCGTTAGGGTGCGTACATCTGCTGCGCCGGCCGATCGTCGTCGAAGGGAGCCGCGACACGGCCGCGTTGGCGCTTGCGCTGTCCGGCTTCGTCGCCGTCGGGCCGATCGAGCTTTTCATGCCAGTGCAGGCGACGCTGCGGTTCGGCACGTTCGCCTGGCTGCTGATGTTCTCGTTCTACGCCCTGTTGGTATTCTGGGTGATACTTTCCGAGCGACCGCGGCTGGTGATCTACAACACGTCACTCGATGAACTCCGCCCGGTGCTCTCGACACTGATCAATCACCTTGACGCCACGCACCGTTGGGCGGGACGCTCAGTGACGATCCCGCAACTGCGGCTGGAACTCTACGTGAGTCCATCGCCGTTGACGCGAACCGTCACAGTACGCAGCCTGGCCGGCGTGGTCGATCCGCAGGCCTGGCGGTTGTTCTACCTGGCCGTGCGCGACGCCGCCGCGGCCCGCAAAGCGGTTGACGATTCATCGCCCCGACGCCTGACCGCCATTGCCGGGTTGCTGTTGATCGCCGGCACGCTGGTCACGATCACCGCGGCGGCGCAGTGGCTGCGTGAGCCGGCGCAACTGGCGCAGCAGTTCTACGAGATGTTCCGGCTCTGACAGGCGCGACAGGTGGCGGACATCGCGCGTCGATTTCCGGAGCGGAAGTTCCGGCGCGGCGGCTAATTCTTCTTTTGGCCGTTTTTTTGGTCGGCAGCGCCGTTGCGTCGGGCGGCCTTTTTCGCTTCTTTGTCGCGGCGGGCCTGTTCGGCTTCGGCCGGCGAGAGCATCGAGAAGATGATGCGAAACGGCCGATGGCGCTCGGACGGTTCGTTGACGTAGAGCTGCTCGATTTCCGCCAGTAGCGTGGCTCGATCGGGAAAGCCGTCGCGACGGGCGTCGTCGTCGGTCAGACGGCCCAAAGCGACTTCGTCAACCGACTCGATGCGGATATATCCGACGCCGGGAATATACGAGCGTTGGCCCACCCTCATGCGGCGGTGTGGCCAGAGGCGGATCGTCTGTGTCTTCTCGCCGCGACGAATCGCGTCGAGATATTTTTTCTTAAAGAGCAGCACTCCCGTGTCCTTTCACGCGTCACGAGGCTACTCTGCCGGCCAAGGCAGTCGCTGAGCCTAACGCCCGCTGAGCGGTAGGTCAACGCGAGCCATGGGGCCAGCGAATCGACCACTGGCAAAACCGAAGCTAGCCGCCGCGGCGGACCCCGGCTTTCAGCAATCTGCTTGGAAAGCCCCCACGGCCAAGGTATGTTTGACGTTTCAGGTGCACGTGCCGAGGCCGCCGCGCGACGTGGCCCACGGACCTCTGCAGTTGCACAGCGGAGCGCCGCAGCTCAGCACATCAGTCATCTATTATCGCAGGCACACGCCGAGCCTTTTGACACACAAGGGAGACGACCATGACCTCGCTTAACCGCCGCGACATGTTGACCACGAGCAGCGCAGCTTTGCTGGCGTCGCTGGCCTGGCCGGGCACGCGCGTGCTGGGGGCCGACGAGGCGCCGAAGCGCGTGTTAATGTTCACCCGAAGCGCCGGATTTCAGCACCCCGTGATTCATCGGGAAGGGGACAACCTCAGCTTTGCCGAACGCGTGCTCACGGAGTTGGGCGCTGCGCACAACATCGAGGTCGTGGCCACAAAGGACGGCGGCGTGTTCGACGACGACCTCGACCAGTGGGACGCATTTTTCTTCTACACGACGGGCGACCTGACCGATCCCAGCCCCAAGGACGACGGCAGCAAGCCAATGTCGGCCGAGGGGAAGCAGCGGTTGCTCGACGCGGTTGCCTCAGGTAAGGGATTCCTCGGTTCACACTGCGCGAGCGACACGTTCCACAGCCAGGGCCCGGCCGGCGAGAACCAGGTCGAGCCCGATCCGTACATCGCCATGCTGGGCGGCGAGTTCATCACGCACGGTCCCCAGCAGAAAGCCGGTCAAATTGTCGTCGACGAGGCGTTCCCGGGGGCCGACGGCCTCGGCCACAGCTTCAAGCTCAACGAGGAGTGGTACTCGCTGAAGAATTTCCCCGACGATCTGCACGTGATTCTCGCGCAGGACACGCAGGGGATGGAGAGCAACGGCTACAACCGCCCGCCGTATCCGGGCACCTGGGCACGGATGCATGGCAAGGGACGGGTGTTCTATACCTCGATGGGACACCGCGAAGACGTCTGGACCAACGAAGATTTCTTCCAGCCGCTGGTGTTGGGTGGCCTGGAGTGGGCGTTGGGACGGGTCGACGCCGACGTGACCCCCAACATTTCGCGGGTCACTCCCGGGGCCCATGTGATGCCGCGCACCGGCGGATGATCGTCAGATCGCATTGCCGGGCCTCGTGGCGTTGGTAACTCATTCGGTGTCGCAGCCAAAGGAGTTCGTCCGTCATGCTCAAGGCAAGACAGGGAAAAGAAGTCGTCGTGAGAATGGCCAACCAGATCGGCGGCTTGGCCAAGTTCTCCAAACACGTGGCCGAGCGAGGCGTGAACGTCCTGGCGATGAACGCCTGGGTCGAAGGTGAGGAAGCCGTCGTGCGGCTTGTCACCGACGACACGCTGCGGACGATGGACGTGCTGAACGAGAACGGCTTCGAACCGCAGGAGCGCAGCGTCGTGCTGGTCGACGCCGCGCACAGGCCAGGGATTCTCCGCCACCTGACCGACACGTTGGCCAGAGAGAACATCGACCTCACGCATCTGTACGCCAGCGCGACGATCGAACAGGACGATTGCCTCGTCGTGCTCAATTCATCCGACAATGACCGGGCCATGGTCGTGTTGAACGACTGAGCGGCGAGACCCATCTGGCGTTTTCGTTCGTCAGGGCTCTGCACGAGGGCGCATCCGTCAACGGGAAGCTCATGCGAAGATGCCGCACTGCGGGACTGTTCGCGGCGGTGATTGCCGCCGTCGGTGTGTGCCGCATCGGCACGGGCCAGGGGATCACCGTAACGGACCCCAGTGTGGCGCGGGTCGACGTGCCCGCGCCGTCGCCCCCCGAGCCCATCGTCGTCGGCAACGCCAAGCAGCTCTTCGCCGACGACTGGGTGATCGAGCGGATGAGCGGTCTGGAGCGGACGCTGCATCCGGTCAAAAAGCACCCGAATAATCCCTTGCTCACGGCGGAGATGCCGTGGGAGAAACCGTGTGTGTTGTTGTACGGCAGCGTGATGTACGATCCGCAGCGTGAGCAAGACCGTTTCCGCATGTGGTATCTCTGTTTCACGCCGCGCTACAACGACGACTACACCGAGCGGCTGGAGAAGTCGGGACGCATTGCGTACGCCGTGAGCTGGGACGGTTTGCACTGGGAGCGTCCCAACCTGGGCCTGCACGAATACGAGGGCAGCAAGGACAACAACATCGTGATCTCGGGACCGTGGGGCGTGGCCAGCGTGCACTTCGACCCCCGCGATCCGGATCCGGCCCGGCGCTATAAGGCGCAGGTGCGCTACAACGGCCATCGTGGCTACTTCTCACCCGACGGCGTCCACTTCACCGAGTCTGGCCGAATGAACCTGAGCGCCTACGACCGTTCGACGGTGCATTGGCACCCGTTGGAACAACGGTGGTTCGCCAGTACGAAGAATTGGTATAAGGTCCCGGGCGAGGAAGACCAGCGCGGCCGTGGCTACGCCGAGAGCAACGACTTCGTCGATTGGAGCCCCGTCACGTACATGTGCGGAACGTCGCTCGAATCGGGCGAGATCGTATATGGCCTTGAACCGTTCTACTACGAAAGCATGTTTTTCGGCCTCTGGGACCGCTATCGGCGCGAGCCCGACGGGCTACTCGACGTGCAGCTTGCCGTGAGCCACAACGGCCGACACTGGGAGCGGCCCAGCGACGATGCCTGGATTCCACTCACACCTCTGCCGAGCGACTTTTCCCGCGCGAAGTCGTCACGAAGCCCGGAGACGGGTGTCGATCCATTCGATCCCCGCGTTCCCTGGGACTACGCCAACAACAGCGCCAGTATGCTGGGGCCATTGCGGGTCGGCGAAGAGTTGTGGATGTACTACAGCGGCCGCTCGACCGACCATCGCAGCCAACCCCACGTCGGCTCGATCGGGCTGGGCACGCTGAGGCTGGACGGTTTCTTCTCGCTCGATGCCGGCGATGCGAGCGGTGAACTGATCACGCGGCCGCTGCGACTCGGCGATGACTGTTTGCGCGTGAACGCCGACGCCAGCCGAGGCGAGTTGCGGGTGGCGATCCTGGACGAGGACTGCAGGCCGATCGCGCCGTACACGATCGAAGCGTGCGATCCGATCACGAGCGACGACGTGCGGCACACTATCACTTGGAACGGATCGAGTGAGTTGAGCGAGGCCATCCGCGGACGCACGGTGAGGCTGCAGTTTGAGCTGCGACGGGGCGAGCTCTACGCCTTTTGGACCGGCGACGAACGGGAGTGGCACACGCCCGACACGACGACCTGGCTGTCCGGCGGCACAGTGGCAAGCGAGTGATCTAGAAGCGCACGATCAAGAGGCGTCGTTGAAGAAAAAAAGACCCTTCGATCCCAGTGCGGGAGCGAAGGCTCGTGGGGTATCAACCTTTAGCCGGTCTGATGAGGCGCTCAGGTAACAGCGTGATCATTCGGGAAATAGCTTGGTTGAGAGATAACGTTCGCCCAGGTCGGGCAGGATCACGACGATGAGCTTGCCGGCGCTCTCGGGACGTCGGGCGATCTCGATCGCGGCCCAGGCGGCGGCGCCGCTGCTGATTCCGCACATGAAGCCCTCGCCCTTGGCCATTTGTCGCGCGGTTTCCATGGCGTCTTCGTCATCGACCTGCACGACTTCGTCGATCACGTCGACGTTCAGCACGTCAGGGATGAAACCGGCGCCGATCCCCTGGATCGTGTGCTTGCCCGGTTTGAGCGGCTGTCCCGCTTTGGTCTGGCTGATCACGGGGCTGTTGGCCGGCTCAACGGCCACGATACGCACGTCGGGCTTGCGCTCCTTGAGCACTTCGCCGACGCCAGTGATCGTGCCGCCGGTACCAACGCCCGAGACGAAGATGTCAACCGCACTGTCCGTGTCGCGCCAGATTTCCTCGGCGGTTGTCTTGCGGTGGATTTCCGGATTGGCCGGGTTCTTGAACTGTTGAGGGACGAAGTAGTTCTTGTTGGCTGCGGCGAGCTCTTCGGCCTTGCGCACGGCACCGGGCATGCCGTCGGCGGCCGGAGTGAGCACCAGTTCAGCGCCGAGCGCCTTAAGCATCCGGCGACGTTCGAGGCTCATGCTCTCGGGCATCGTGACCATGAGTTTGTAGCCGCGCGACGCACAGACATACGCCAAGCCGATGCCCGTGTTACCGCTCGTCGGTTCGATCACGACCGTGTCGTCTTTGATCAGTCCGTCGCGTTCGGCGGCGTCGATCATCGCCAGAGCAAGCCGGTCCTTGACGCTCCAGAGCGGATTCATGTTTTCCAACTTGGCCGCGACCGTGCCGGCACAACCCTCGGTGACGTGTCGCAGTTTCACCAGCGGCGTGCCACCAATGCATTGGGTGATTTCTTCATGCACGTGACCGATAGCAGTGGTCGCCATGAGATGATCCTTTCGTGTTTACACCTAACGGGGCGGCCACCGTCGTCGACCACCAGAGCACAAACGGCACGGGCGTGGCGACGAGCACCGTCGCCCAGGCAGCACGCACGTCCCTCCCGGCCGCAAAGTATAGGAAACGGCCAGGATTTAGGCAAACACGAACGATCAGGCGACGTCGATCGCCTCGGCCTGGAACGTGCGCAGGCAACGCGTGCCAGCATCACCCCCGCGGGGCACCGTGCCATCAATTGCCGACCAAACCTCGCGCCGGGAGCAGTTGGCCGCCGGGAGCAGCGGCGAACTTCACGCCGCGGAGGTATTTGTGGCAGTTAACGCACTTGAGCGTCATGTCGAGGTAGGCCAGGGTGGCGGCATCAAGATCTTTTTCCCGCGCCGCTGCCGTGATTTTGTCGACGGCTCGGCGAAACTCGAGACTCTGCTGGTTGTACTCCGGCGTCTGCAGCACCTGCCACGACTCGGCCTGAGTGAGCAGGCTGATGTCGCGGGAGTTCTTGGCGATCTTGTCGTAATCTTCCATGGCCAGACCGGCAAGCACCTCCTGTGACATCTTCAACTTCACCTGCATGAACGTGGAGAGTCGGTCACGCTGTGGGTCGTCGTCCTCCTGTTGGGCCGACACGGCAAACGTGTTCCAGGCGAGTAGTCCGACGACGCAGCAGCCGACGAGCCATACGACAAGTTGGGGACGAATCGAGGCAGCTTTCATGGCGAGGTACTCCACGATCGGGACGGTGGTGGACGGCAATTCCAACGCCGAAAAAGGAATCCTCACCCGCTCCGCGTCGGCGGTACCGCGGTCGAGTCGCGGCCGACCGCTTCGTTCAGCGGGTCGCCCGCATGCAAAAACTTCCATGCTGACGCGTCGGCGTTCGCACCGCCGCGTTCAATCCTTGTTTCCGACGTCTTCGGTAAAGGCAATTTGCACGAGTTCCCGCTCCTCGGCTTCATGGCGGAACAGCGTTTCGGCCAGGTTGCTCAACTGCGCATCGATGCTGGCCCAAGGGACGAACTCTTCGAGCTTGAGGTCGTCTTCGAGCTCGTCGATGAGCTTGAGCATCGCGTCGTGTTCGGCACGCAGTTTGTCGGCCCGCCCGGAGAGCCGCGGTGCCTGCGAAACGATCTCGTCGAAGAATGCACCGTCGCCCTCTTCGGCGGCAAAATGGTTTTTCAGCGACGTATGGAACCGCTCAAATGCCTCGATCGCGGCGAGAGCCCGCTGATGGGCTTCATCGACGCCCCGGCGCAGGCGATCAACCGAGTCGCGCAGCTGTCTGTGCTCTTCGTCGTAGATCGTTTCCGGTTGGTTCGATGCAGAGTCGCTCATAAGGTCAACCTCGTGTTGTACTGAGGGCTGGTGCGGGGACAGCCACGGGGAACGTTGTTGTGTCGGGCAGCGGCCTGTCGACGCAAGGCCAGCGGCCCACTTACGTGAAAGCCTCCTCGATCGACTGCACGGTGGCGGCGACCAGATCGAGCGCCGTGAGGACTCCGACCGGATGCCCTTGGCCGTCGACGACGAAGAGCCGATGGATGTGCGCGCCGCACATGATCCGCCCGGCCTCGAGCAGCGACGCGTGCTGCGAAATCGTCTGCACTGCGGCTGCCATCACGTCGGTGACCGTGAGGTTCGAAACGTCGCATTGTTCGTGCGCACAACGGACAAAGTCGGTCGACGACACGACGCCAATCACCTGGCCCTCCGTGTCGACCACCGGCGCACCCGATATCTCGTGATCCAGCAGCACACCGGCCGCGTGCGTGACGCTCTCGTCATCGCCAAGCGGCACTACGTGCGTGCTCATTACGTCGCACACCCTCAGCGTTCGCAGTCGGTCGACCGATCGGTTCATCAATAGGCTCCCTAGCAATGCTCCCCATGTTGCTTGCCGGAACCGGCAAGTGCCCGAGGCGTCTCCCGCGCCCGAGGCGGCATGGTCTGACAATGGAATTGCCCGCCGCGCGGCGTCGTACGTTTGTACGTCCACCAGTCGCAACGGGCGGGTCAATCGTCCATCACCCATTTTATGGCTTTATCACCTGGCTTGAAACTGATGACGGGGCAGGCAGCGCGCCGGACGACGGCCTCGGCAACGCTCCCCATCAACAATCGCTTCAATCCCGTGCGACCGTGCGTGCCCAGCACGATCAAGTCAACGTCCTCCTCTTCGGCAACGCGAACGATTTCGCTGGCCGGATCACCCGTCACCAACCGATGTTCACAAACCACCGAGTCGTCCGTGGGCTTAATCGCCTTGAGCATCGATTGCACTTCGGCGGTGTCCGGATTGGGAATGCCGTAGTACATTTCGCCGGCGCCGTATTGCATGGGCGGCTCTTCGACGTGGAGGATGATGAGCTTAGCTCCGGTCCCCCGGGCCAGGGCCGTGGCCATGGCGAGCCCCGCTTCGTTGGCGGTGGAAAAGTCAGTCGGGTACAGGATCTTCTCGGCGTGCATCGTCGTGACCTCGAAAGTGGAAGCGACGATTCCGCTGGCACCGGCCCGCAGTCTTCCTCAGCCAATGGCCGGCGACGCGCCATACGTCGCCTGAGAACTGGCGGACAATGCGGAAACGTCTCTCCGGCTAATGACAGGTTGCAAGTCTGGTGCCAAGCCCGGCGGATGACCGACGCCGCGAGCTACTCGGTGCCATTTCGCCCGACCTTGAGGGTTCCGGGCGGCCCCGTGCAAGGCTAGGATGCGGATTCGGGGGCCGGCCCGGGTACGGCAATCCGACCGTGGCGCCCGACATTTGTGGCGTCGAGCACAGTTCCAACGGGGTGCGGCTGTGCGAATCCGCACACATTGTGCCTGTGCCGACCACCCGTCGCAACCGGGAAAAGTCCCTGCCAAAACGCCGCATCGCCGGGTCTGGGGATAACATGACCGCGTCAACGGCGCGTTGGCACGATGATTGCTTCTTCGTGCATTCGGCCGTTTCGCCCGCCAGATCGGCCCCGTGGCACTGCGCAGGGCGCGATCGAGCCGTTTCATCATACTTTTCGCCGGGCGCAGTCAATTCGTTGAGGGAACGTCGGTGAACGAAGACGCATCCGCGGCCGAACCGGAAAACGTTGAACTGTTGATCGTCGACGACGACCCGGACTTTCGCAGCACGTTGGCCCGCCGGTTCATGCGCCGGGGATACAACGTTCGCGAAGCCTCCGACGGTGAGGAAGCGCTCGCCGAGATCGAAAGTCGGCACTTCGACGTGGCCGTCGTCGACATGGTGATGCCAGGCATGTCGGGCCTCGACCTGCTCGAACAGTTTCGCAAGGTGAACCCGGAGTGCGAATCGATCGTGTTGACCGGACAGGCCACGATCGAGTCGGCCGTCGCCGCGATCAAACTCGGTGCCTACGACTATCTAACCAAGCCGTTTCCGCTTGTCGAACTCGAGTTGCTGATCCGCAAGGCGAGTGAACGGGGAGTGCTGAAGCGAGAAAACCGGCACCTCAAGTCGGAGCTGGCGCGCAACGAGCCGAAGTGGGAAATCGTCGGCAAGAGTAAGCCGATGCAAGAGGTGTTCCGCATCATTTCCCGAGCCGGGCCCACCGAAAACGCCATCCTCATCCAAG
>JAGQPT010000386.1 GCA_020426575.1 Planctomycetales bacterium | reverse complement strand
GGCGTGATCTATAAACTGCGCGCCACCTACCAGGAAACCAAGTACGGCCCGCAACTGGAGATCCACAAGATCCGCGCGGCCACGGCTGCCGATGCTGCCACGAACGACACCGACGCGGACCAAACCGAAACCGACGTTTTGGACCCGCGCCGTTTCGAGCCGGGCCCACGCCAGAGGCCCGATGCGCTGTTGGGCGCACTGACGGCACTCATCGACGAAATCTGCCAGGAGGGACCGCTGAGGGCGACGCTGATGCACATTCTCGACGCGCATCGCGATACGCTGCTCAACTGGCCCGCCAGTGCGCGGCGTCATCACACTTACTCAGGCGGCTTCCTGGAACACACGCTCGGCGTCGCCACCGCGGCAGTGTCGCTCGCCCGGCAGTACACCGCTGTGTTCGACGACATTGAACCGGCGCTGGACGTTGAACTCGTGTTGGCCGGGGCCGTGCTGCACGACATCGGCAAACTCAGGGAACTCGACCGCACGGCAGGCGCCACGAGCGTCACGGCCAGCGGCAGCCTGGTCGGCCACCTCATCGCCGGCCGCGACATACTGCGCGAAGCTGCCGCCGAGTGCGGCCTCGACGGCGAGCCGTTGTTGCGCCTCGAACACATCGTGCTCTCGCACCAAGGCACGGCCGAACACGGTTCGCCCAAACAGCCGATGACCCCCGAAGCGCTGATCGTCCACCACGCCGACGCCCTCGACGCCCAGTTGGCAATGATGCACCAGACGCTCCGCGAAGACACCACACCGGGGCCCATGACAACGCACCGCAACGCCCTGGGCCGTGCCGTGTTTCGCGGCGGCGAGTGACGAAACCACATCCCCCCTGCCCCACTTTCGCGCCTTTCGCCCCACCTTTTGTGGGTGGCCCAGACAGTCCCCTGTCTGGGTGCCGTAGGCACAGGGGGAATGCAAGCAAACGTTGCCCCCTGAAACAACGCCTTAACTTGAACCGCGCGGCGCTCGGCGCCTCGTGTCGCTGCGCGACCCAGACAACAATTTGTCTGGGCCACCCATTCCAGCGATTCCCCTCTGCTCCGAGATTTCTCTTGCATCCATAGACACCATGTCTTACAATCCGCAGACATGGCGTCTATAAATTGCTGCTCGTCCCGGAAAACCGGAGGAACGCGACGATGGCTCCCAGGCAATTGCGGGTTTCGCCCGCTGAACTGGCCGTGCTCAAACTGCTCTGGGACGACGAGCCGCTGACGGCCCGGGCGATCCGCGAGCGGCTCTATCCCGAAGGCACGCCGTCGGACAATGCCACGGTGCAGAAACTCCTGCAACGGCTCGAAGCCAAGCGGCTCATCGAGCGCGACCGCAGCAAGTTCGCCCACACGTTCACAGCCCGCGCGACCCGATCGGACATCGTCGGCGAGGAACTTGCCGCATTGGCCGAGCGGCTCACCGACGGGTCGCTCGTGCCGCTGATCATGCACGCCGTCGATGCCCGCAAGCTCACCGCTGCCGAGCGCCGCGACCTGCGTGCGCTGCTGGATGGCCGCGCGTCAAAACACAAGGGGGAGAACTAATGCAGACGTTTCTAGTGTTCGCGCTGACCAATGCCGTGTTGGCGATGTTGCTGGCCATCGGCGTCTACGTCGTCACGTGTGTGTGGCGCAACGCGCACGTGGCCGGCATGCTCTGGTTGTTGGTGCTGTTGAAATTCGTCACGCCGCCGCTGGTCGATGTGCCGCTGCCCGACTTTGCCATGCTCGATCGTTCCGAACCAGCGCCAATCGTGACCGAAGGCGATAGTTCGGCTCCGGTACTACCGCCGCCGCCCTTCGAGCCGTATCGCGGCCCCGTCGACAATTCGTGGGCAAGCGACACGACGCCGTCTGACATCCCCGCGTCGCCGGCGACAACTGCCTTCGACGAACCCCTGCCAGGTGGCATCGAAACGCAAGATGATCGGGGCGTCGCGTCGGCGCCACCTGTAGAACGACCTGTACAACGACCCGCCGAACACGTCGCCGACGAGCAGGCCCGTGCCGTCGATTGGCCGGCCGTGTTGTTGACGGCGTGGCTGTGCGGCTCGGTCGTGTGCGCATTGGTGGCGTTGGTGCGGATCAGGCGTTTTCGTGGCGTGCTGGCCGAAGCGCGGTCGGCCGACGGGCGTGTGTTGGCAATCTGCGAATCGGCGGCGCGGCAACTCGGTCTGAAGCGCCTCCCGCGAATCCTCATCGCCGAGGGGAACTTTACGCCGCTGGTCTGGCCGGTCGGCCGCCGTTCGACGGTGCTGTTGCCGCGCGTGCTTGTCGGCCAACTCGGGGACGACGAACTCACGACGCTGGTGGCGCATGAGCTGGCGCACTTGGCCCGCCGCGATCATTGGGTCCGCTGGTTGGAACTGGTGTGCACGGTGCTCTACTGGTGGCACCCGGCCGTCTGGTGGGCGCGGCGCGAACTGTCGGCCGCCGAAGACGTCTGTTGTGACGCGCTGGTGCTGGCACGGTTCCCTGATCGGGCCCGCTGCTACGCTGAGGCGCTCGTCAAGGCGATCGAGCACGCCGCCGCCCGGCAGAGCATGCCCGTGCTGGCCAGCGGCCTGGGCGAGCGGCAATCGCTCCGGCGGCGGATCACGATGGTCGTCCACGAGACCCTGCCGCGCCGCATGTCCTGGCTCGCGCGCCTGTCGATCTGCGCCCTCGGCATCGCCGTCCTCTCGGTCACGCTCACCGCCGCTCCAACCGACAACGAATCAACCGCCGACGAACCAACCGACCGGGCCGACGACGTGGCTGCGACAGGTGAAGAAATCGATGCATCGGCAGCTGATGAACGGACGACCAAAGGTGACACAGCAGCAGCGACCGAGCCAGCACTGGCCCCCGACGAACGGAATCGGCCCGTAAAGATCAAACCCGGCGATCAACTGCAGTTACACGTGCTCGGCACACCCGACGATCCTGCGTCGAAAATCTGGGGCGATTTCCGTGTCGAACCCAGTGGCACGTTGCCGCTGGGGCCGAGCTACGGCCGCGTCAACGTTGCCGGACTCACGCTCGAAGACGCCGAGTCGGTCCTCCGAAAGTTCCTCGGCCAGATTTTGCTTGAGCCCCAGGTCCAGATCACGTGGTCGTTTGATGAATCTGAGTCAACGACGAACGTGCCCCCAGCCTTCGAATCAATTGGCGTGCTCAAGGCAAAGCTTACGCGTGCTAAGACGGCGTATGACAACACCGAAAAACTGTACAAGCAACACGTCGTTTCCGAGGCCACCGTTGTCATGGCCAAGGCGGAATACGACATCATCCGGGAGCAGCTCAAACAGACCGAGCGGATGCTGGCGACGCGCCGACTGGCGGTGGAATGGGCCCGCGACGAATACCATCGGGCCCTTGCGCTGAACAAGTCCACACCCGGCGCGATCAGCGCCGCAGAAATCGAGCGGCTGCGCCACCAGTTGCAGGCGGCCATCGCGCGCGTCAACGAGTTGGCCGAAAACCCGGAATCGATTGACGACGACGCTGCGGCCGGCGGAGCGAACAACGCTGCCAACGACGCCGAACCCGAACTCGTCTACGACGGCAAGACGTTCAGCGAGTGGGAACGGCTGGCCCGCACGGAAGTCTCGCCGGAGGCGCAGAGGCAGGTGATTAGCGCCCTGGTAACATTGGGCCGCGCCGGCAACGCGGATCAGGTTGCGAGTCTGCTGGTCGAGTTGGGGACAGATCAGAAATCCCGCCAAGTTGGTGACGAGTTGGTTAAGGGGCTGGTGTCAATTGACAGATTGAACGTGCCCGTGCTGGTGAAGCTGTTGGAAAATGGGCCGAAAGATGTACGGCGGGCCGCAGCGTCAGAAGTTGGACGCTTTGGCCCGGCCGCGCAACCGGCGCTGCCCGCCCTGTCGCAACTGCTTCGCAGTGACGACCAAAACATGCGTTTCACCGCGATACGGGCGATCGGAAACATTGGCGTGCATTCTGACACGGTGGTGCAGGCGCTAGCCGCGGTCGTCGAGGACGACAAGGAAGGCGAGATAACTCGCTCGTCCGACACCAGTTTGCGGATCGACGCAGCGGGCGCGGGCCTTGCGATCGCACGTGGCGATGAGGTGGCGATGTTTCTTCCGTTCTCTCGACACGTTGTGACATTCTGGTTGCAGAATGCGAAAAAACTGGACGAGGCCCGTCCAGAGAAAGCGGATGAATTCTTCGGTGACCTTCTCAGAATCCACCATGAGATGCCGATCCTACTCTGGTCAATGTTTCAACACGGCAACGACGACGACCGCGCCTTAGTTCGCAGCGTCTTATCGAACCCATTTAGTGAGTATATTCTGAATAGACGTCGGGCAACGCCGAAAGATGGACAACACTATAAAGTCCTTTGGCGGACCGTCGAGAATCTCAAACAACTCCGCGGAGAAGTCAATGAGGCCACGGACGCACCGTCCTAACCCGACGAGTCCGGCCTGCTGCGTGACCGCGCGGGTCGCATCGTCGGCGTTTGGGGAGTCGAACCCAACCGACTTACGCCAATCGGCGTCCCACCGGCTATACGGCGATTTTGATCTTTCGCTGCGAGGCGTCATAATCTCCAGCGGCGGTAGGATCGTGGGCGGGATCGCCGCTGGAGATTGTCGAGTGATTTGTTTGGCCATCGCCGTGGAGTTTGCCTGTGGGTAAGAAGCAATCGCGTCGTTCGATGACCCCCTCCCCTAGCCCCTCCCCCG
>JAGQPT010000385.1 GCA_020426575.1 Planctomycetales bacterium | reverse complement strand
GTTGCAACTGAATCATGGCAGCAACCTGCGGTGAGACGTGCGGCAGCACCGCGTCGACCAATTCGTCCGACACCGGTTTGACCGGTTCGGTCTCGGGGGCCGGTGTGCGCCCCTGCTTCAGCGGTGCCACGGTCCGCAGCGCCTCGTGAACACTCGCGGGTATCAACTCTTCGGACACCGCCCACTTGAACGCCCGCCGGATGCGGTTGATCCGCTTGTTGATACCGGGGCGACTCAGCCCCTTGGTGACCAAGTGCTGCTGGATGGCTTTCAGGCACAGAGGCCCGAAGTCCTCGGCGGCCGTCGCGCCGTAGAGTTCTTTGACCGGCCGCAGTGCGGAGCGCATGCCGGCCAACTCGCTGGTCGGCTCGCCGTCCTCGACGTAATACGTCTTGGCGAACTTCCAGTAGGCCAACAGCACGGCGTTGATCGAGATCGCCGTTGCGGTCCCGTTGCCGTTCGATGTCGTCGTCGGCGCCGGTCGACCACGTAGCCAGTCGGCCACCAGTCGGCGATAACGCTGCTTACTTTCTTCGGTGCCGTGCTTGCCGAGGTAGATGCGCCGGCCACCAATTTGCACCAGCGCCTGGCCACTGCCTTTGTGAAGACGATACTTCGGGGTACGAACAGTCATGGCGGTCCTCCGTTTGGCCTTGGGGGGTAGTACTACCCCTTTTCCCAAAGACCTTGAGGCCGCGCCACCGACTGTCGGTGGGTACGCAAAGAGTGCGTTCGGCTGGGTTTATGAAAGTACACCCCAGAGGATTCGAACCTCTAACCTTCGGTTCCGTAGACCGATGCTCTATCCAATTGAGCTAGGGGTGCAGCGATAAGCCGTTAGTTTACCGACTTTTGGCCGGAGAACAAGGCAGCCGTGCGGAGGCGGTTTGCCGTGTGCTTACGGGCGTCGGTTTCCCGGTGCGCGTTGAATTCGCGTGCGAATTCGGCGTGAGCCGCCGTGTTACCCCGGCTCCCGTGTTGCTCGGCGGCCGTTCTCCTATTTCACAGGACGGACACGTCGCAGCCGTGGTTCGGTTCACCCATGCAATGCAGGCAACGCGCCAGGACCATGGCTGGCGTTGCGGAGTCGCCCGGGGGCGTCGCGTCGATCAGCCGCCAGCGGCCAGTGCGTCGATGAGGTTCCGTGATGTCGCGTATCCGAGTGGCGACATTGCCCGCCGGGATCGACGTGGTACGTCCGGGTCAACCCTGCCGCGTCGACCGCGATGTTTCGATCGTGCCGAAATAAGATGCGTGCACCTCGTCGGAACTTCGCACGCGCATGTCGAGGTCGCGCAGCAGCCCGTCCTTCAGCCCGTAGATCCAGCCGTGGACGGTCAACTCCTGACCGCGTCGCCAGGCGTCGCGGACGATTGTTGTGCGACAGGTGTTCGTGACCTGTTCGATCACGTTGAGCTCACAGAGTCGGTCAACTTTGGCCTGCGTGCCGTTGATCGCGGCGAGCTGTTCCATGTGGGCGTAGCGGACGTCTTGAATGTGCCGCAACCAATTGTCGATCAGTCCGAGTTCTTTTTCCTGCATGGCGGCCGCCACACCACCGCAGCCGTAGTGACCGCAGACGATGATGTGCTTGACTTTGAGCACGTCGACGGCGTACTGCATCACCGACAAGCAATTCAGGTCGGTGTGCACGACGAGGTTGGCGACGTTGCGATGCACGAACAGCTCACCCGGCCTCAGCCCGACGATTTCGTTGGCCGGCACCCGGCTGTCGGCGCAGCCGATCCAGAGGTACTCGGGCGCCTGGATCTCGGCGAGCCGTGAGAAGAATTTTCCGTCTGCGGCGAGCACCGATTGGGACCAGTTTTTGTTCGCATCGAAAAGGTGCTTGAGGTCTTGCATAGCGTGTCTCACGGTCTGGCCGTAACGGCGTGGCTGCAGTGGCGTGTGAGTATAGCGGCCCAGGCGGCAAACGCGAATCGAGGCCGCCTCGCGCCGCCACGGTTTTGCCGCAATCGATCTTCCCGCAAGCAACGGGCTCTTCGTGCAAGCGCCGGGCGAGTTGCCGTCCGGCCGCTTGGGCCCCGGCCAGGATACGCGTTACACTTGTCGGCGAGTTCCGGGCGCGCCCGAGCCCCGCGTGTCGTCCCGTTACCTTGACGCGTCCCGAGGAGCGACGCCGTTGAACGGCCTGAAAGCCTGTCATTGTTGTGGATTGATCCACCGGTTGCCGACATTGGCGTCGGGCACGCGCGCCGTCTGCACGCGCTGTGGGGCCGGTATGGTCACTCCCGCCGGACGGCTGAAGTCGGCCAGCCGAACGGCGGCTGCGGCCCTGGCGGCCTTCGTATTGTTTTGGCCCGCCGTGCTGTTACCGGTACTTGAGGTCGAGCGGCTGGGCGTCCGCACCCAATCGAGCATCCTCGGCGGCATCGTCGAGCTGCTCAGCGGCGGAAGCTGGTTCGTGGGCGTCGTCGTGCTGGTGTTTTCCATCGTCTTTCCGCTGGCAAAAATGGTGACGCTGCTCGAACTCAGCCTGCTCGAACTGCTCGAGCGGCGCCACAAGGCCTTCACGCTGCGACTGGCCGAGCAACTGGGCCGCTGGAGCATGATGGACGTGATGCTCTTGGCGCTGCTGGTAATGCTCGTCAAGTTGGGCAGCCTCGTCGAATTCCACCTCGGACCTGCCGCCATCGCCTTCGTTCTTTGTGTCGTCATGAGCATGATCGCCTCGCTGGTGTTCGACCCCCACGCGATCTGGGAGGACGACGCATGACGATCGACCCCGTGCCCGATGCCGGCGCTGCACCGGGCTCACAGTTCCCCTTGGCCGAAATACGCCGCCGGCTTACGTTTGTCGACCTCGTGCGAGGTTCGCGGCTCTGGTGGCTCACGCTCGCCTGCCTCGTCGTTGCCCTGTTGGTGGCCTGGCGAGCCACGCGCCCAACTGGGCCGACGCTGCTGATTCATTTTCCCGACGGACACGGCCTCCGCGTCGGCGACGCCATGCGGCACCGCGGCATCGAGGTTGGCACGGTCGACGAGGTTGACCTAGCGCCCGATCTCTCCGGCGTCGACGTCACCGTCGTGCTCAGTCCTGCCGCCGAAGCGCTCGCTCGGGCCGATTCGCAGTTCTGGATTGTGCGGCCCCGGGTGAGCCTCGAAGGCGTCAGCGGCCTGGAGACCGCCATCGGCGCGAAATACATAGCCGTTCGCGCGGCCGATCCAGCCGGACCCGCCTGCCGCGAATTCACGGGCCTTGCCAGTGCACCGGCAGACGAACTCGGCCAGGAAGGTATCGAGGTGATTCTGCGGGCCAGCGACAGCCACGGACTGGCCCCCGGGGCGCCGGTGCTCTGGCGAGGGGTGACGGTCGGTGAAGTGCTCGCCGTCGACCTGGCCGCCGACACGCGCTATGTCGACGTGCGGGCGCGCGTCGATGCGACCTACCGGCGATTGGTGCGCCCCAACTCGCAGTTTTGGTTCGTGGGCGGACTCGACATCAACGCCGGGTTGACCGGCATACGCTTCAAGACCGAGTCGCTGGTCACGATTGCTCGCGGCGGTGTCGCCTTCATCACACCGAGCGACGGGGCACCGAACGAGCCCGTCGAGGCGGGGCACGTTTTCACCCTCAACGACGAACCCCGTGACGAGTGGCTCGCCGACGCGTCGACCGTCGGCCTGGTCGACTTCGCTCTGCCGCCGACGGTGACGATTCGCACGGCCTGGCAGCAACGTCGCCTGGCCATCACGCTTCAACACGACCGACTCGTCAGCGGCCTGCTGGTGACGGCCGATCCGGCGATCGGCGGCGACGTGCGCCTCTTGGGCCCGACCGACGGGGTGACGCAACCCGATGGGGCGATCGAGGGCTCGTGGCGGCTCGACGTGCTCGCTCCCGGGACGGGCAATCCGATCTTCACCCTGCCCGAGGGGGCAAAGTTCGTGGCCAGCGCCGCTGGCGTCTGCGGCTACGCACTGCGTGTCGACGGTGTCCTTGCCCATGCCGCCGCGCAGTCGCGGCTTCGTGTCGCTGATGCACCGGAGGACTGCTTGCTGGTACGCTCGGTCGGTGCGGTTGGTCAACGTTCGTCGCTCGTGCACTCGATCTCGCGGACACAAATCAGCGTCGCCGACGACGCCTGGCAAATCAGCGGCGTCGACGAGTCGATGAGCGACTGGCACGGCGCCGCCGTCGTCGCCGCCACCGACGGCGCGGTGATCGGTCTGTTTCTCGACGATCGCACGGGGCCGATCATTGCCCCGCTCAGCGCAGCGCTGTTCGAGTGACATTGCCGCACAGTTGCCGTATGGCCCGCTCGTCACATGTTCCGTTGGAAGTGCATAAAGACGTCGTCGCGCGTCCAGCCGTTGCTCGCGTAGACTTGTTGCGCCGCGGTGTTCGTCCTGGCCGTGGCGAGTTCCAGCCGCAGCGCGCCGGTACGAGCGCCGTGCTCACAGGCGGCGTCCAACAGCGCGGTGCCCACGCCGGTTCGTCGCGCGCTCTCAGACACGTACAGGTCATTCAGTAACCAGATCCGCTGCATTGAGACCGACGAAAACAACGGATAGAGCTGTACGAACCCCACGGCCTCAGGGCCGCGTCGCGCAACTAGAATCACGCTCTCGCCGCGTTCGAGGCGCTGCTGTAGAAACGCGCGGCCCGCGTCGTAGGCGGCCCCGCTTGCCCGTAGAATTGCCGATAGGCGTCGAACAACTCCGCGGCGTCGTCGAGGTCGCCGAGC
>JAGQPT010000384.1 GCA_020426575.1 Planctomycetales bacterium | reverse complement strand
ACCTGTCGGCGGCGCGGCCGCGGGCGCGGGCCGGACGGGAGGGATCCCGCCTGGTGTGCCGTGGGCGGCGGTGTTCACGGGGCCCCCTTCGTCTGCCGCCCGGCGCCGCTCGGGCATGGCCGGGGCCATTTCAAACGGCGACGAGTCGGCGCTGGCCAACAACGTGCCGTCGTCGCCCGACGCCGGCGCGAAGACGTCGCCACGTCCGGCGCGATCGAGTTCGGCGTGGATCGCGCCCAGTGCGGCATACAATCCCTGGTCGTCCTGGGGGTCGGCCGCGTTGCAGACACCGATCATCCGCCCGTCGGCCGAGAACAATCCGCCGCCGCTGCGTCCTTGAATGGGTTGGCCGGCCACTTGCAGGTTGGGCGGCCCCAGAAAGCGATCGAGTGAGACGACGCGGGAAACAATCGCCGTGGGCATCGTGCCGTGGCCGCAACCGACGCTGACGACCGGCTGACGCACGCTGGTGGTGTGCGTGGCCGGTGCCACTTTCACGTAGTGCACGCCGACCGGTGCGTCGAAGCTGACGAGCGCGACATCGCTGGGCAGGTCGTAGCTGACGACCTTGCCGGTGAGACCTTTGGGTGTGTCGTCGCCAAACAGGTCGATCGTCACGGGCGCGTTGCCGGCCGACTCGCGGAAGATGTGGGCACAGGTGACGATCAAGGCGCGGCCGGCGCTGACGTCGACGATCGTGCCCGACCCCCAACTGCGGCCGTCACTGTCTTCGACGCGAAGCCGCACACTGGCGGCCAACGCGCGGTCAATCACCGAGCGCGGCACCGAGGCGACGTCGACACCCTCGGCGGCCGAGACCAGCGGTGGTTCTGATTCGCTGCCGGGAATCGATGCAACCGAGGGCGCCACGGCCGGTGCGGCGGCGGCGAGGTCTTGCGTTGACGGGGCAAACGTCGAGGGCACACCGGCTGATGCGTCGCCGCGCGGCGAGCTCGTCGCGTCGGCCGACGGACGGAACGGCTCGTGACTTTTACTGACGGCCAATTGGGCGACGGGCGGTTGCGTGGGTCCCGACGTCTGCGCGAACGTCGCCGGCGGTCCGCCGGTCCGTGGGGATGCATCGGGGTGAGTGGGTGACACTGCTGGCGCGGCCGACTGCGGCGCGAGCTGCTTCGCGGCGGCGAACATCTGCGCGAGACGCTGGCCGCTGGTGGCGCCGACGACGCGGTCGACCTCCTGTCCGTCGACGACCATCACGAAGCAGGGCAGGCTGTGAGCGCGGAACTGTTGGGCGATTTGCGGCTGGCGGTCGACGTCGACCGTGCGAATCGCGTAGCCAGCCTGACGAAGTTGGTCGAGCACGGGCTCCATTTGCCGACAGTAGCCGCACCAGTCGGCGGTGAAGTCGAGCAGCACGGGCCCGCCGGCGGCGGTGTTGTTTTGTCCGGGAACGGGGGGAACGTCCGCCTGGCCGTGGACCAGTGCCGCTGAGATGACCAGGAGCGCAACGGCGCACGTCGCGGCAGTGAATCTTTGCATGTGTCCCTCCCTGGACAGTCTGGTGGTGACGCGCTCGCTGGGGTGTGTGGCCGATTCGATGGGCCCGCATCCTTGCGGCTCGGTCGGTCGCGGCGCGTCGACGCCGAAGTCGGCTTCTCGACGAGGGGCGACATCTTGCTGGGAAGTTGAAAAACTTACAATGCCAACTTGGCGCCGCCGGGGCGACAACTCGAGGACCGATTCGCTCGGGGGCGTTGGGCGGCAACGACTTGACGTGGTGCTAGCAGGCCGAGGAGTTTTTTCCTCGATCAGGCTGCAATCCCGTCTGCTGCATTTCCGATGCCGGAGCCGCCGGCAAGAACCGTGGCCTCGGAGCTGCGGCGGTTTGGGGCGTGGCGAAACGGAACGTGGCTGCGAAGCGGACCTGACCGCCGGAGTCGATAGCGGCTACAATGCGACGCCTTGCAGTAACGAATGAATGGAAACGCTCAGCCGCCACGAACCCAGCGGCGTGGACCGTCAGCCTCCAAACGCGAGCGAGCGGGAAGTACATTCCAGCCCCTAAACAACATCCCTGGTGCGAGTGAAAATGCCCGAGGCAAAAGGCAAGTTCTATCTGACCACGGCGATCGACTATCCGAACAGTCGGCCGCACATCGGCACGGCGTTTGAAAAGATCGGCGCGGACGTGCAAGCGCGCTACCGGCGTCAACAAGGCTGGGACGTGCACTTTCTCATGGGCAACGATGAGAACACGGTGAAGATCGTGGAGCGGGCCCGCGAGCTCGAGCTGCCGCCGCAGCAGTACGTCGACGACATGGCGCGACAATTCCAGGAAGTCTGGCGGGCGCTGGAAATCACCAACGACGACTTCATCCAGACAAGCGAGCCGCGGCATCACGCCGGCTGCCAACAGTTCATCCAGCGGGTGTACGACGCGGGGGACATCTACAAGAAGAACTACGAAGCGCTCTACTGCGAGGGTTGCGAAGAGTTCAAGACCGCCTCGCAGACGAACGACGCGGGGCGCTGCCCGAATCACCCGAATCGCGACCTCAAGCACGTCGAAGAGGAGAATTACTTTTTCCGGCTGTCGGCGTACGGCGAGCGGCTGTTGGCGCTTTACCGGGAGCAGCCCGACTTTATCCAGCCCGATTCGCGCCGCAACGAGATCGTCAGCTTGGTGGAGAGCGGGCTCGAGGACGTTTCGATCAGTCGGCGCAACTTCACCTGGGGGATCGACGTGCCCTGGGACCATGAACACAAGATCTACGTCTGGTTCGACGCGCTGTTGAACTACATCACGGGGATCGGCTACGGCAGCGACGCGGCGATGTTCAATCGCTATTGGCCCGCCGACGTGCACTTCATCGGCAAAGACATCACGCGGTTCCACTGCGCGTTGTGGCCGGCGATGTTGATGAGCGCGGGTGTCGAGCTGCCGCGCCGGGTGTTCGCCCACGGCTTCGTCTACCTCAAGGACAAGGACACGGCCGAGGCGCAGAAGATCTCGAAGACGCTGGGCAACGTGATCGAACCGATGGAGATCGTCGACAAGTTTTCCAGCGACGCGTTCCGCTATTACTTCATGCGCGAGTGTCCGTTCGGTGGCGACGGCGAGTTCAGCTTTCCGCGTTTCGCGACCAGTTACAACGCCGACCTGGCCAACAACCTGGGAAACCTGTTCAGCCGAACGACGAGCATGGTGCTGCGTTACTTCGACGGCACGTTGGCCGGTTCGTCGGCGATCGTGCCGGACGAGATTGTCGATGACCAGGCGCTGGCCGCGATCGTGGCGAGCGTGTCGCGCGACGTCGAGGCGTGTCGCTATAGCGCGGCGCTGGAGACCGTCTGGCGGCAACTGCTCGACCCGGCGAACCAGTACATCGAACAGCAGAAGCCTTGGCAATTGGCCAACGAAAAGAAGCCCGAGTATGACATCGAGGCCTGTCGCCGCGTGTTGACCAACCTGGCCGAGGCGGTGCGGGTGGCGGCCGTGTTGATCTGGCCGTTCATGCCCAGTTCGGCGGCCACGATGTACGCCGGATTCAACTACCCGGTGCCGCTTGGCGAGGCGAGCTATGCCACGATCGTGCCGCGCCCGCCGATGAGCGACGATCTGCGCGTGACGGCGCCACTCGGCGAGTCGGGAAAGATCGAGCCGCTCTTCCCGAAGATCGACGCCAAGGACTGAGTCGGCCGAGGGAGTTCGCGTGCCAGCCCGGCGAAGCGCTGGCGCGTCGTGCGGCCGGTGGCTGATGTGCGGGTCGTGCGGGCCAAGCCGAAGAGCGTCGCTCATGGTGCGACGTCGTAGTTCTAGCGGTGGTGGCGCGGTTGCGGGCTTTGTCGTGCGCGTCTCGTACCTTCTCAGCAAAATGCAGTGGGATTGTCGTTGACTGTTCTCAGCGGGCAAATAGTTTGGACGTTGACACAGTCACCTCCTCCTCTCCTTTCCTTTCTCCCCTCTCCTCTTTCCGAAGGTAGCGAGGCACCGGGTGTGCCAAGCCAATTCGGGCCGACTCCCGTTCCACGCGATACGCAGCCGCGGCTGCGCGTGAACGAGGCACTTCGAACGTGCTCACGACTTCCGCGCCAATCAGCACGGCAGCGTGACGCACCGGCAAACCCGAACCACCCCGCAACCCCAGGAATCCCTCGATGACATCTCTGACCATTTCGCGCCGCATCCTGTTGATGATGACCTGTGGACTGCTGGCCGTGGCGTGCGCCGCACGGGCCGAAGCAACGGTCATGACGTATCGGCTCCACGATCATCCCGACGGCAACCAGAGCCCGCCCGCGTATGGCCTGCGCCTGGACAACATCTTTCTGGCGGACGATCCGTCGTACGGTGGTTCGACCACTTTCAGTTTCGATCACGTCAACTCGACCGTGCTGGCCGTGGTGGACGACGTGGCCAACACGCTGCGGATTTTCGGCACGGCACACGGCGGTACCGACGTCGGCAGCAGCTACGGCACCGAGGTCGAGATCTTCATCGATTTCAGTTACACAAACCTCGATTTGAGCAGCTTCAACCCGTCGAGTCCCGACTTGATGGTCCCGCAAGGCTGCGGTGAGGGCACGGTCACCGTCACCAGCGAGATCAACAACGCGGCCGGGCTGCTCGACAACGTGTATCACCTCGAATCGCGGGCCAACGACACGGGCAACATGTTCAACTTCAAAGACACGACGCACCGGGGTTACACCGGCATCAACGGCTGGGGCTGGGTGCGGGTCGACGGCACGACCGGCACGCAGGACTGGCTCTTCACCAGTTCGACGATGCTCGCCCCGGAACCCACGAGCTGTGCACTGCTCGCCGTCGGGGCGCTGGCCCTGGTCGTGCGGCAACGACGTCGATAGGTCAGCGACGGCCGCGGCACTTGGTGTCGCGGCCCTCGTGGTCGTTCCGCTTCGAGTAAACAGTAAATCAACAACCGGTTTCTTGGACAACGAGACTCGAGCCCTGACATGAATCTCAAGTACCTTTCGACGGCCCTGTTCGCGCTGACGTTATCGGTCACCCCCGCGTTTGCCCTGCCGGTCTTGCAACTCGGCCCCGGTGAGGGCGGCTGGGCGTATAACACGACCTCCGCGACTTGGGACACGAGTTCCAGTTCGTTCAGCCTGTTCGCCTATGCCAACAGCGACACGCCCGGCGCAAACGGCGCGTTCGCCTGGGACGCAGCGGGTGCCGACGATCTTTACGCCTACCTGGTGGTCTCGGCCACGCCGATGGTCGGCGCCGACCTGTTCGACGTGAACGTGGTGAACGACGGCGGGGCGCTATCGCTGTTCGCCGCGGGCTACGGCGCACCGCCGATCCAGGACGGCAACAGCCTGCCGCCGCACGACATCTTTGACACGTACTTCAAGATCTACCAATTCCAGTTCGACAGTCCCGTCGGCACGATCACTAACACCGAACCGGGCGGCAGTGGCAGCGGCGACGGCTATGCCGAGGAGTTCCACATCACCGTCAATTCCCTTTCGGGACCGCTGACCGGGCTGCACTTCGACCTGTTCGTCGCCTCGGGTGACGGCACGTTCGATCCCACGGCGGCGGAGAATTCGAACAAGTCGCTGGTGAGCGCCTTCGCGCCTTTTTCGCACGACGCCCAGTGCACACCGGTCAACACGCCGAACGTGCCCGAGCCGAACAGCCTGGCACTGTTGGCAATCGTCGGACTGTCGCTGCTGGCCTGCCGAAGACACCGACTGCGTTAAGCGAACCCCATGGAAGCGCTCGCCTGGCACCGTTGCGCACAACTCCCAGGACGTCTTCGACGTGATCGCGCGCGGCGAATTCACGAAATGAACGTAACCGGGAGTGACACGCGCGCGGTTGGCATCGAGTGGCGTTTCGTGTCGCGAACGGAGTAATCGCTGGCGCGCCTGTGTGGACATTTCGCGAGGCCATCGAATCGGCCGCGCCGAACGACGGGTGGACTCGTAGCAATGTGGCACCTAATTTTTTCACTGGCCGACGCGGTTGCCCGGCGCGCTGGCGGTTTTTAGTGTATAGTTAAGTAGCCATCTGTATGGCTCGGCATGAGCGTGTTGGGCATAAGGGCAGCCATTCTCCTCCGGCGCTGGTTCTATTTCTCATCACATTCGGAGTCTGCGCCATGTTCGTACCTCAGCTATGTCTTTCTGCGGCGGTCGACTTGATTTGCCGACGCGCCAGCGGTTTTTGGTGTATAATTGAGTAGCCATCTCTTTGGCTCGGCATGAACGTGTTGGGCATAAGGGCAGCCATTCTCCTCCGGCGCTTGTTTTATTTCTCATCACAGTAGGGGTCTGCGCTATGTTCGCACAAATTCTGGGTATCCGGCCTGCAGTTCGTCTGCGCGGTGGAAGTCGACGCGGTGCAGTGATCGTGCTGTTCGCGCTCGTCGTTGTCTTCCTCTTGGGTATGGTGGCGTTTGCGATCGACACGGGATACATCTTCACGGTGAACACCGAGCTACGTCGAGCCTCGGACGCCGGCGCGTTGGCCGGTGCGGGGTTGCTCGTGCAGGGTATCGACAAGGCGGAGGCCGCTACGCGTGAATACGTCAAGGCTAACATTGTCGGGGCCCGGGCCGTGACGGACGATGAGATCGAGTTCGAAACGGGGCATTGGGATCCTGACGCGCGGACATTTTTGCCGAGCACGATCGTGCCGTCGGCGGTACGCGTGACGGTGGTTCGCGAACAGCAGCCGTTGTTCTTCGCCCGCGTCTTT
>JAGQPT010000383.1 GCA_020426575.1 Planctomycetales bacterium | reverse complement strand
TCGTCGCCGAGCCGCCGGATCACCTCGAGTTGCCGTTCGTCGAAGCCCGTCGACTCAGCCACGGCAACGACGGGCAACACGCACGTCGTCGCCCCCCAGGCCGCAAGGCGGGCAAACGCTGCAGCGAGCGCCCCTGCGTTGTCCGCCACGTGCACAGCATGCTCCCAGCGCACACTGGCGATGCGCAGGCCCGCGGTTCGATAACCGTCGACGGCTGCCTCCAGATGCTCGCAGTCGGCCGTCGTGGCGGCCAGTTCGACCTGTCCGATTCCCCATTCCGCCAGCTTCGTCGCGGCAGAGATCGTCGCTTCGGCTTTCGTCAGCCCTGCATCGACAGGCGGCCGTCCTCGATCGGCCGCGATGAATGCTTCGAGCAATGCTTCGGCACAAACCAGCTTCATCATCGCTCCGCTATCACCGCTGTCGTCGGCTATGCCAGCATCGCCGTCGGAGGATCGACGTTGACGCCTTCCGGCCCTTCATTCTATGGTTCGCCCTCTCACGGCGACAGTTCCGTCCTGCCGCCCCGCTGCGCACATCCCCACCGTCGCTCACACACGAGCGCCGGCTCATCGCCTCATCACCCATGACCATGCACTCGGACGGCCCCTTGGCATCCGCCCACGCCTCGTACATTGGCACCGCTCCGGCACGGCGCGAGGCTCGCGCCCACGCCGCGCTGCTGCGCGGCGGGTGCGCCGCGGCGCTGCTCGTGGTGTGCCTCGTGGCCGCCGGCTGCCAGTCGACCCAACTCGTGACGGTCCGCGACACGCCCGCCGTGCCGCTGATGCAGCAGCTCAACTTCACCTCGTCGTCCGGGCCCAAACCCACGGAGCGCACCCTGCAAACGCTCCGTAAATATGGGCTGGACGACCTGGCGATCAAGGAGCCGGGCGAAGCGCTGGCCCGGCTGGAAAAGTTCGTCCGCGACGAGCAGGAACTCGACACGATCATCGCCTATGGTGAGCTGAGCTACCTCGCCGGCAAACTCATCGAGACACAAGACGAGGCCGCCGCCCTCGACTACTACGGCGCCTCGGCCGCCCACGCCTACGTCTATCTCTTCGACCCCCGCTTCGGCTTCGTCCGCAACCCCTACGATCCCAGCTTCCGCGGTGCCTGCGACCTCTACAACGGCGCGCTCGAAGGCGCCCTGCGCATCGTCAAGAAACAAGACGTACTGCGCCCGGGCTGTCAGCACGTCGTGCGCTCCTCGACCCAACAGTGGAACGTCGAAGTCGTGGCCCGCAACAGCCAATGGCGCGAAGACGAGTTCGATCGTTTTGAGTTTGTCTCCGACCACGAAATCACCGGCCTGCGCAACCACTACCGCACCTACGGTCTGGGCGTGCCGTTGATCGCCGTGCGCAAGTCGAGCGCCGGCACCGATCCTTGCGAACGATTCTATCCGCCGAACCTCAGCTTCCCGGTTACTGCGTTCCTCCGCGTCGTCAGCGACGACAGCCAGCCCCCGTCGGCCGGCGACATGAGCCGCAACAAAGTATTGATCGAGCTGTACGACCCGTTGCGCTCGACCGACATCAACGTTGCCGGCGTCCGCATCCCGCTGGAAAGCGACGAGAGCACGCCGCTGGCCTACTTCCTCAACGACGTACGACTCGACGAATTGGCCACCGTCGGTCTGCTCAGCCCCGACACCACCGTCGGGCTCACCGGTCTGTATATGTTGCAGCCGTACGATCCCCACAAGATCCCGGTCGTGATGGTCCACGGACTCTGGTCGAGCCCGATGACCTGGATGGAAATGTTCAACGACCTCCGTAGCGACCCCGAAATCCGCGATCACTACCAGATCTGGTTCTTCATGTACCCGACCGGGCAACCGCTCTGGGCCAGTGCGGCCGATTGCCGGCGTTCGCTCGCCTCGGTACGGCAACTTGTCGACCCTCAGCGTCAGAATCCTGCGCTCGACCAGATGGTGATGATCGGCCACAGCATGGGCGGCCTCGTCTCGCGGCTGCAGACCATCGACAGCGGCGAGGAGTATTGGAACGTCGTCAGCGAGCGGCCGTTCAGCGAAATCGAAATCGACGAGGAAGACCGCCAGCACCTGGCCGACACGTTCTTCTTCCACCCCAACACGTCGATCCGCCGTGTGATCACGATCGCCACGCCGCACCGCGGCAGCACGTATGCCAACTCGATCACCCGTTGGTTGGGCCGCAAGCTGATCGCGCTGCCCGGCACGCTGATGACCGGCACCCAGCGCCTCGTGCAACGGAATCCCGGCGTGTTCCGCGACGGCAATTGGCAGGGAGGCACAAGCATCGACTCGCTGGCGCCCGACTCGCCGTTGTTGGCGCTCGCCGTGCGGGCACCGCGCCCCGGCTGGGTCGTCGATCACAACATCGTCGGCACCATCGAACCGACCAACCCGTTCGCCAGCGATACGCCCAAGAGCGACGGCGTCGTCGAGTTCACCAGCGCTCACCTGGACAACGCTGCGTCGGAGCTGGTGGTCGAGGCGGGGCATTCCGACGTGCACCGCCACCCGTTGGCCATCCTCGAAGTCCGCCGCATTCTGCTGGATCACCTGGCGCAATCCGAATCGCTGCAGCCGCAGTTGCCGCCGCGCTGGAACGAAGCCCAAACCGCCGCCGGTCCACCGCGGCGCTGACAAGCGCTCCGGAAACACGGCTCATTTGGCGGGCGGCGCCTGCCGCAACACTGCTTCGGCGGTCGACGTGGTAAGCGCGTCGTCGTTGTCACCCAGCTCGTGCAACAGCGCCGCGACGTGACGCGTCGAACGTCGCAAAAAGTGTCGTCCCAGTGTGCGGTGATACAGTCGCTCGGCATCGCTGAGATCGCTCGAAGCCGACTCCGCGTCGAGCCGCCAGAGCACACATGCCGATGCAAACAGTTCGCTGGCAACGTCGGAAATCCGGCCGAGTTGATACTGGCGGTCGAGAATGGCCAGTTCATAGGTACGCAGGGCCCGCTCGACGGCGGCGCCAAACCGCCGCGTTTGACTGGCCAGCGCCGACGCTTCGTCGCGCAAGTCGCCGCACCGCAACGGCACATCGGGGGGATGAATCCAGGAGCCCAGCTTGCGGCCGAAGTACGCGCTGACCTTTCCTGCCTTGCCACTCGTGGTCGTCAGCGCCTCGAGCACCTGTTGCAGTTCGCCCCCCACACCGCGCATGCCGGCCAACGCGATGAAAACACGCAACACGTCATTCGCGCCTTCGCCGATTGTGTTGATCCGCGCATCGCGCATCATCCGCTCGAACGGCTGATCGGTGAAGTACGCCAGCCCGCCGTAGAGCTGGATCGTGTCGTTGATGATCCGCCAGAGCCGTTCGGTGGCAAATACCTTCAACATCGCCGTCTCGATCATGAACTCGTGACCGCCGCGGTCAATCATCGCCGCCGTCTGACGCGTCATCGCCTCCATTGCGAACGTGTCCGAGGCCATTGCCGCCAACTTTGCCCGCACCAGTTCGAATTCCGCCAGCGCTTGGCCGAACTGCACGCGGCGCTGTACGTGTTCGGTCGACCTGGCAACACAGAACCTCGCCGCCCCGGTGCAACTAGCACCGAACGTGACGCGGCCGAAGTCGAGCACCGTCAGGGCGATCTTCAGCCCCCGGCCCCTTTCACCGAGGATGTTCTCCCGAGGAACGAAGAGGTCGCGAAACGCCAGCCGCGCCGTGGCACTTCCTCGCACGCCGCACTTGTCCATCCGCTGCTCGATCACCTCGAAGCCGGCCATGTCGGGCGTGACGATGAACGCCGTGATTTCACCGCGGCCGTCACTGCCCCGCGGTGTTCGCGCCATCACCGTGAGCACGTCGGCGATGCCGCCGTTGGTGATCCAGCGCTTCTCGCCGTTGAGGCGATACCCCGTCCCGTCGGAAGTCGGCGTCGCCGTCGTCTGTACGTTGGCGGCGTCGCTGCCCGCCTCGGGCTCGGTGAGGGCAAACGCGCTGAGCGATTCGCCCGTGGCGAGCTGCGGCAGATAGCGCCGCTGCTGGTCAGGCGTGCCGAACAGCACCAGCGCCCGCGGCCCGATCGAATGGTGCGCGTTGACGAACAGCGCGGTGCCGCCGCAATGTCCACCGAGGATCTCCATCATCCGGCAGTAGTCGACCTGCGAGAGGCCGCCACCGCCAAACGCGCGCGGCAGGCAGGCGCCGAGCACGCCCGTGCGACCCAAACCCGCGACCACCGCATTGGGGATGACCGCTTCGCGGTCGATCTTCACGGGGTCGACGTGCGCGTGGCAATACTCGGCCAACGACGCCAGCTGAGCGGCAACCTCCACCGAGGGTTGCGCGAGCGGATACGCGCCCAACCGCTCGGCGGGAAACGTGCCAAAAAAAAGTCCGTCGGCAAACCCCGGACCAAGTTCACCATCCGCCAACAAACTTTCCGCTTCGGCAATACGGGCGTCCCGATCTTCCATGACGTCACCTCAACGCAGCAGGAACAAGATGGGCGGCGCCCGAAAACTCCGTTAGCGCAACTCGGCTAACAGATCGAGCGCGGCGCGGGCCTGTTGCATGTCACCTGCCTGCTCAATGAATTTCTTCGCAGCACGCAACGCGTCGGCCGAGACCGCGCTAACTGAAGACGGACGTCCACCTGACTTCGCACGAGCGACCTTACGACGCACTGCCTTTTTCTTCTTTTTCTTACTACCCGGGCTCTTCAGTGACGTCCTAATGTTACTGACCTGCGCCGGCGCCACGTTGATCCCCTGCTTTTTCAGCGTCGCGATCACTTCCTTAGGCGCCGTCTCGATTCCCTGCTTTTTGAATTCATCGCGAATTGCTTGTGCCTTGTTGACACCCCCCGCAGAGCGGCCACGTTTGGTTTTCTTTGCCATTTAATTCGCCTTTCAAGGGTGCCCAATCCCGGGTTAATATCCACTCCCCTTTGCCGTTTTTATCAAGGCATATAGTCTAACGATGTGTCTGCCGGTGAAAAAGGATTCCCCTGCCGTTTTTCTTAAAAACAACGCCACCTATCTACCGGAGTGCCACACGGTTGTTTTCGGCGCTTCGGCCGTGTGTAACACCGTCACAGTGCGGCGCCCTGTCATCCACGACCGGCACAACAGTTCGACGAGCGAACGTTCCCCCCAATCGTGATTCACCGGCCGGTCTTCGCTAAGAGTTCACGGCACGGCGGACACTTACTCGACACAAAGTGTCGCACCGCCGACACGTGAAACGTGACACCCTGCTGTGTGCTCGCCATCATTGGCTTCCCGTTTTGTCCACCGCGGTGAGACTTGAATTCGCCGACCCCCCGGGCGCGATTGGCCGCGCGTCACAACGCCGTGAATCTCCGTCGGTCGCGTCCCTCGGTCGGGGCCGTTCGCAGGGCTGGACAGTTGGTTCGTTGCGCCGTACGACCAGCCGTATTTCCGCTTTCCCCGGCAGTTGTGCCACCCCTTGGTTCGTTTTTCCCCGGGCGGCCGAGCAAGGAAGACTCGACTTTTGTCGGAACGGGGTATAATCTTTTTAGGGTCAACGAACGCCGATCGATGGTCAGATTTCGTGGTATCCCGACGCAGTTCGGCGTCCCAGACAGATCTCAGATGGACAGCATATGCGAAAGTCAAAATGCGACATCGACAGCGTGCTGCGGCGCTGGCCTTATCGGCCCGGCGAAGTGCAGGCCCGGCTTGTCCACGCCGCCGACACGCGTGAGGTCATCCAGATGCGGATCGAAATGGGGCTCGTGCAGATGGAAACCACCGATCGGCCCGACGGCCAACGCCCCGGCGGTGCCTCCACCTACTTCGATCATCTGCTCGGGCTGTCGCTCACCGGCGACCCGGAATTCATTCTCGACGAAGACCAATGTTACGAAGTCGACCGCGAGCTCGCCCAGTTCTACCAGCGCCGCGTCTGCTGGCTTTCACTTCGCGAGTTTGCCCGGGCGGTCCGCGACGCTGACCACAGCCTCGCCTTGATCGACTTCGCCCGGGCCCATTCGCCCAGTGAAGAGTGGATCGTATCCCATACCGAATACCGCCCCTTCATCCTCTTTCACCGCACCCAGGCGGCGGCGCTGTCAACCCTGCAGGACGTCGGCCCCGAGGCCGCCATCGATCAGATCAACGCCGGTCTGACCGGTTTGGATTGCGCACCGACCGACTCGCCCGAGGAAGAACTCCTCTGCCTGGAAGACCCACTCGCCGAAGAAGAGGCCCCGGCCGACGAACTCGTCTCCCGGCTCCTGGAACTTCGCGAGATGCTCCGTGAACACTATGGCGTGGGCCGTACGCTCAGTGAACGCCTTGAAGACGCCGTCGCCTGCGAACACTACGAACTGGCGGCCCAGCTCCGCGACGAAATCTCCCGCCGCGGCGCCAAAATGCGGGTCTAAGCCCCTTCGCGACTCTCCGGCCCGGGTGAAGTCGACCGACCAAACGCGTGGAAACCACGCGGCGTCCCTCACTCGGTATTTCTCATGCCGTCGCTGCCCCCCAACCGCGTCGGACGGTGACAGCATCGGCACAAGACCTCGGGATCGGGTAACTTCTGCGGCGTAATTTCTGCACGTGCTTTGTAAACCCGTGTACACCGCCTCGGGCAGCTTCGCTCATCGGGCGAATCTTTTCACAGCGGGAAAGTGTCTGCGGCAGTGCAACTTGCGCTTTGTGAAAAACATGCGCGGCGCCGTTTGGCACGGCGCGTGCGTTGTGTCACTCACAGTCGTTCGAGACGGATCGATCGACCCCTTGTCAGCAAGCTTCCCATCTTTCCATGACAGTGCTTCGCACGGAGGTGATTCATGTTGGTATTGTCGCGCAAACAGGAACAACGCATTCAGATCGGCGAGCACGTCACGGTCACGATTCTGCAGGTCAAGGGCCGCTCGGTCCGTATCGGCATCGACGCCCCCGCCGAACTGCACATCAAACGGGGTGAACTCTGCGATAACGACGCCGGCGATGCCCCCCCGGCAGCCGACGAGCAGAACGTTCAAATCGAGCCGAGCCTGCCAGACACTACCCCCCCCGTCGTCACAGCTTCGCATCGCGATCGCACCGCGGCGCGGCACCGCACGCCGTCGCTCGCGCGGCGTCCGATGACCGACACGGCCGGTGCAGGCCCCTTGCGCCGCTTCGTTGACCGGCGGCACAGTGACACGGACCTGTCGGGCCCCCAGTCCGATCGCCGTCGCGACGAGGCGTGCTCCATCGTAGTGCCTCGGCGCAGCGCCTCGCGACTTCGCCCCGCCTGCCAATTGGCCGACGACGCGCCGCGCATCGACCTGCCACGCGATCCCTATCGCGATGCGACGATGCCGCGGCGCAGCGAGACGTTGAGCCTCCGCGATGCCGAACGACCGACCGTCGAGTGGGCCATCCGCTGGCGCAAATAGCTCGGCGTCTAATGGCCTGGCCACCATCACGGCGGCCGGGAGGCGTTGCTGGCGCACCGGCGGTCGCGAGACTATAATTCAGGTCGCTCCCCAGAACGACACTCGCTCACCACCGCACGACGGACAACCATCATGATCGCGCCGCACCGCCTTCGCCCGTTCGCACTCACCATCATTGTCGTCGCCGGCGTTTGCCTAGCCACCGTTCCTGCGAACGGCAGCAAACCGGTGCGACTGATCTTCGACACGGACATTGGCAACGACATCGACGATGCTTTGGCACTCGGCGTGATCCATGCCCTGGCCAGCCGCGGCGAGTGCGAACTGCTCGCCGTGACGATTAGCAAAGACAACGACGAGGCCGCCGCCTTCGTCGACGCCGTAAATCACTTCTACGGACGCGGCGACACGCCCATCGGCGTCGTCCGCAACGGCAAGACGCCCAACGACAGCCGTTACCTGCACGAAACCGTCGCGGCCCAGCGCGACGGACAGCCAATGTTTCCCCGTTCACTCGACAGCGGCGCCGACGCCCCCGAAGCCACCGCGCTGTTGCGTCGCGTCCTCGCCGAGCAACCGGACGATTCGGTCGTGTTCGTCGTCGTCGGTTTCTCCACGAACGTCGCCCGACTACTCGAATCACCGCCCGACGACGTCTCGCCGCTCTCGGGCGCTGACCTGGTCGCCCGCAAGTGCCGGCTCTTGAGCATCATGGCCGGCATGTTCAGCGACGATCGGCACAAAGAGTACAACGTCTTCGTCGACGTGCCGGCGGCCCGTCAGGTGTACGCCGACTGGCCGACGCCGATCGTGGCCAGCGGCTACGAAATCGGCCGCGCCATCAAATATCCGGCCGAAAGCATCGAGCGCGATTACGACTACGTCGATGCCCACCCGCTCAGCCACGCCTACCGCCTCTACCACGACTTCCCGTACGACCGCGAAACCTGGGATCTCACCTCGGTGCTGTACGCCGTCCATCCCGATCGCGGCTATTTCGACGTCTCCGATCGTGGCGCGATCACCGTCGACGACGAGAGCGTCACCCAGTTTCAAACGTCCGAGACCGGCCAGCACCGCTACCTGATCGCCACGCCGGAACAACGAGTCCGCGTGCTCGAAGCCCTCGTGCAACTGGCCAGCCAGCCGCCCGACCAACAACCGTAGCAGCAACGGCGGGACAGCCTCCCTCGGCCACGACCGCTCGTCATTCCGCCGCGGGCGGCTGACGCATCGTCTTGCGCTGCGACGTGCGGCGTTTTTCCTCCAGACGAGCTTCCGTCGCGGCGCGGCTTACGCGACGTCGTCGTCGTTGCCGCGGCGCCACCGCGACCGACGCCAGCATCGCCCGCAACCGGTCGAGACAATCGTCAACGTTGCGCGATTGCTGGCGATAGCGTTGGCTCGACAACACCAGCACCCCGGCATCGGTGAGCCGACTTGCAAACGCCTCGGCGAACCGCTCCCGTACGTCCGCCGCCACGCCCGGGCTGTCGGCAACCCGCCAGCGCAGTGTCGCCTTCGTTGCCACCTTGTTGACGTTCTGGCCGCCGGGTCCGGAACTGCGGGCAAAGTTCCACTCGATCTCGTCGGGCCCGATCACGATCCGCGGCGAAACTCGTACTTCATTGTCGCGACGTCGCGGCGTCATGGATGGTCCTGCGGTAATGCGTGCTCGTCATCGGCGGTGTATCGTGACCGCCGTAGCGACTATATTATGCCACACAGCCGGCAACCGACCACCGCCTCGCCCCATTGCCTTGGCTCGCCGTGCGTCATCGAATCCCGCTTACCGCTCGAGACGATGCCTGAAACAAGACGAGAGAAAAGGTCAAAGAAAAGGCCCGTGAAGAGTCCGGAGACAAGTCCAATGAAGCGATGGTCGTTCGACGGCAGAACACACGCGCGCGAGCGCAAACGTGCATGGCCCCGCTCGCTACAACCCACGGCGGCCGCACTGTTGGTCACAGTCGCGCTGCTGTCGACCACCGCGGCGAGTGCCCAGCCGTTGCCTTCCGATCTTGGCACACGCCACACGGGCAGTGACTGGCCGGGCTTTCTCGGCCCCACGGGTGACAGCAAGTCGAGCGAAACCGGCCTTCGCGCGCCATGGCCCACCGACGGTCCGCCGGTCGTCTGGACCCGACGCGTTGGCGACGGCTACGCGATTCCGTCGATCAGCCGGGGACGGCTGTTTCTCTTCGACGCCCAGGCGGGTCGCATGAGGCTCGTCTGCCTCGGCAGCGAGGACGGCCACGAAATCTGGTCGTTCGACTACCCCAGCGACTACGAAGACATGTACGGCTACGACAACGGACCGCGTTGTTGCCCCGTGATCGACCAGAACCGCGTCTACATCCTCGGTCCGGAAGGGATGCTGCACTGCCTGCAGGTCGTCGACGGCGAACAACTCTGGGCCGTCAACACGTCCGAGCGTTTCCACGTCCAACAGAACTTCTTCGGCGTCGGCAGCACGCCCATCGTCGCAGGCGACCTGCTGCTCGTACAGGTCGGTGGCAACACACCCGAGAGCGACGACGCCCCGTTCACCGACCTCGTCCCCAACGGCACGGCCATCGTTGCCCTGGACAAGCGCAGCGGCGAAGTTCGCTACGCCACGGGCGACGAACTAGCCAGCTACGCGAGCCCGCTGGTCACGACGATCGGCGATCGACGCTGGGGTTTGTTGTTCGCCCGCGGCGGCCTGCTCGGTTTCGATCCCACGAACGGCCACGTCGAATTTCACTATCCCTGGCGGGCCCGCATCCTCGAAAGCGTCAACGCCAGCAATCCGGTCGTCGTCGGCGACCAGGTGTTTATCTCCGAGACTTACGGCCCCGGCAGTTCGCTGTTGCGCGTCAAACCGGGAGGCTGCGAAGTCGTCTGGCGCGATGGCGACGGGCACGTGGCTTCGGCCGATCCGTCGCAGCGCTTTCGCCACATCATGCAGACGCACTGGAACACCTCGATCCACCACGACGGCTATTTGTACGGATCGAGCGGCCGGCACTCGAACAACGCCGAATTGCGCTGCGTCGAGTTGGCCACCGGCAAGGTGATGTGGAGCGAGCGTGGGATGGCCCGCTGCTCGCTGCTGTATGTCGACGGCTACTTTGTCTGTTTGGGCGAGTACGGCGAACTCTGGCTGCTGCGCCCCAATCCGGAAAAGTTTGACGTCGTCTCGAAGGCCGTCCCGTTTACCAACGACGAGCCGCGAGGCCGGTCCGCGCGTCCCGAGCAGTTGCTGAAGTACCCCGCCTGGGCCGCACCGATCTTGTCGCACGGCCTGATGTACATCCGTGGCCGCGGTACGCTGGCGTGTTTCGAGTTGATCCCCGTCGCCGACTCGCCGGTGGCGCAGTAAACCCGCGGCAGCGCCGCCACGCAATGGCCTCCAGCCGGACGCGCGTCACTTGATAGGCGCTGCTTTGGGCCACGTGGCGCTATCTGGAAAAACGCGTCGCACAACCGCGGTGCCGACGCGCGCCACGAACCGAGGCGTCGAGTCAGAAACCTCGGGCGACGATCACGAGGTCGCGTCGGCCGACGTCGTGTGCGGCTGTGAGCGGCGGCTCAACGGCCGTCCGACCAAACGCCCGACCGCCTCGCGGCTGTGATCGAGCAATTCCTGGTACGTGAAGTTTTCCACGTCCTGACCGAAGAGTTCTACGTCGTAGTAGCCGTCGTAGCCGTGATCCTCGAGCGCGGTCACGATTTCCGACAGGGGCAGAAATCCGTGACCCAACCGACAGCGGTTCTGCTCGTCGACGGGCACTTGCCGCGTGTCGGCAAGATGCACGACGGCAACGTGCGGCGCCAACTCGGCGATGCGGTCGGTCACCGCCGGATCGAAGCCGAGGTGATACGTGTCGAAGACGAGCTTCAGGTACGCGCTGTCGCAGTGTTCGATCACTTCGAGCGCGTCGTCAAGTCCCGGCGCGATCGACCAGTTGTCGCTGCAGTCGGGGTACATCGGTTCGAGTGCTAGCGTCACGTTCGCAGCCGCTGCAATCGGCAGCAGGTGCCCCAGCGCAGCGTGAAACAACCGTCGGGCGTGTTTCTGAATGTGACCGGCCAGCGCGCCGCTGTACACGACCAGGCACTCGGCCTCGAGCAATTCGGCCAGCGCGATCGCCTCGACGGCGTCGTCGACGCTCTCGCGAAACGTGCGGCCGTCACTGCCCGTGAAGCCACCGGCCCACAGCAGGTTCGAGACCCGCAGGCCGTGTTCGGCTAACAACTCCGCGCCCTTCTCGGCACCGTAATCCGAGAGCTTTTCCCGCCAAACGCCGATCGCGTCGATCCCGCTCGCCGTGTATCGCGTGACGTCCTCTTCGAACGACCAACGGTTAGTGGTCAATTCGTTTACCGACATTCGCGACATGGCTTTTCGGCTCCCTGGAAGTGTGGCGGCACGGTGAATCACCAGCGGTGTCGACCGTTACGGGGCGTCAGTATCGACGATGCGGCGCGTGGTGTAAAGCCTGCGCGGTGAATCACGCATTTTGCCGGCATCAACACGCATTTGCGCCACAGTGCTAGCACGCACACCGCGTCGTTTGCCGCAAAAAATCTGCTTGCAGCGGCGCGGTTGCTGGCCACGCTGTTGCTGCACTCGACAGGTCCAACACCGCAGGCCACGCCAGCTCATCCTCCCCCAACAACTCGACGCCACGACTGACCTTGACGCTACGGCCCGGCGGGAAGACATTGTTCCCCCTCATGCGCATTCTCACCCGCTACGTTCTGATCGAATTCCTCAAGGTCTTCATCGTCGTCCTGGGCTCCATGACGATGATGATGATCCTGCTGGTGGTCGTCAAGGAAGCACGCGACCTCGGTTTCGGCCCTGCGCAAGTCGCGCGGCTCGTACCGTATATCCTCCCCGACGCCCTCCGCTTTACGGTCCCCGGCACCGCGTTGTTCGCCGTCTGCAACCTGTACGGCCGGATGTCGAGTTCCAACGAGATCGTGGCGATCAAGTCCCTCGGCATCCATCCCAAAACCGTGTTGATGCCCGTCGGTGTCATCGTCTTTGTGCTCAGCCTGGCCACGGTTTGGCTCAACGACCTGGCCGTTTCCTGGGGCCGTCAGGGTATCCGCCAGGTGGCACTCGAATCGGTCGAAGAGATCGCCCTCTCGGCCCTGCGCACGCAGGGGAGTTACTCGACGAACAAGTTCGCGATCAACGTTCGCAGTGTCGATGGGCGCCGCTTGATCAAACCAATCATCATGTTCGAGGCGGACGGCGATAGTGACAACGTCACGATCCGCGCCGAAGAGGCTGAACTGCGTGCCGACCCGGCCGGCGGCGTGCTCTCGATCGTGCTGCGTGATGGCAATGCTAGCTTTAGCGACGGCGGCAGTGTCGAGTTCCCCGACCAAATCCCCTACAACATTGATCTCAACGACTTCAGCCGCGCCGGTCGCGAGTACCGCGGACCGTCGAACCTCTCGCTGCGTGAAATCCGCGAGGCCACGCCGGCCAAACGACGCGAAAT
>JAGQPT010000382.1 GCA_020426575.1 Planctomycetales bacterium | reverse complement strand
GCACTTACCCGCGACGTATTCGTTGAACGACTGCACCGTGGCGGCCAGCGCGGCGGCGTCGATGCCGCGCGCCACGGCCAACGCGCCGAGACTGTCGGCCGACACGGCCACGTCAGGACGGAGCCGCAGGTAGTCGGCCGTATAGGCATAGGCGATGTCGGGCGCCGTCGAGATGAAGTGCGGCCAGCGTGAATAACGCTCGATGAGTCGTTCGTCGAGCACGATGAAGGCGACCTTGTCGGGCTGTTGGGCCACGGCGATCTCGCGCTCGGGCCAGCGGCGCTCGTCGACGAAGCGCTCTCCACGGCAATTCACCAGCACGGCACCGTCGTCGAACAGGGCGTTCTCCGGATGTTGCCAGGTGACGAGCAGGCGCTTGATCATGGCCCGCATCACAAACGCCGGCAGCCGGCGGGCCACGGCGCCCATCGCGCGGGCCGAGAAACCACCGACGGGCAGCCACTGCTGAAACGGCCGCTGCGACGACGGCACGAACCGCAACTCGGGGCCGTAGGCGACTCCCATGTTCAACAGCCGGGCACCGGCCGACTCCGCGAGCCGGTGACCGTCGCCGGTGGCGAACGGGTTGATGCCCTCGATCGCCGCGAACCGGGCGTCGTTGTGCTCGGCAATGAGTTGCGGGCTGTTGGCATAGTCGCCGGCGGCGAGAATCACGCCGCGCCGGGCCGAGTAATGCAGCGGCTGGCCATTGTGCGTGGCGCGAACACCAACGACGCGGCCATCGTCGTCGCGCAAGAGTTGACGTACGTCGCAGTCGCAAAGGAGTTGCCCGCCGGCGCGGCGCAAGGCCAACTGCAGGGCAGCGATGTATGCCTTTGCCCCCGGTACAACGTTGTGCATGCGGGCAACGCGATTCGGGGGTTCGGGACTGGGTCCGACAAATGACACGCCGAGGGACTCGAGCCACTCGATCGTTGCGGCCGCCTCGGCGAGAAACCAGGCTCGCAGCGGATAGTTGTTACGGGCCTCGATCTCGGCGCGGGCAAATTTGCCGGCGTCTTCGGCGTGGTCGCGGGGGTCGTCGATGATACCAGCGGCACGCTGCAGCGATGTACCGGCGGCGGTGAACGACCCGACGGCGATGCCCGTCGTGCCACCGGGCTGCGGCTGTTTCTCCAAGACGACGACGCGCCCGCCGCGCTGGGCCGCCGCCACCGCAGCGGCCAACCCGCTCCCCCCTGCCCCGCAGACAATCACGTCAAATGGATGGTCGCCGGGTCGATCGCTGGTCATTCTACACGGACGCTGCTCTGTCAACGGCACGAGACTGGAGGCGCCCAATGAACAACAACATTGAGCCGATGAGCGCCATGAACGCCGTCGTGGGTTCGGGGACCGACGTCTGGGGATGGGCGAATGCGTCGGCCCAGATCAGGTAGTCGAGTCCATTGGCAACGCCGTCGTAGTTGAAATCGCCGTCAGCGGGCCCGCGAAGGTACGTGCCGTCGAACTCGCCGGCCCACCGCAGGTAGTCTGACGACGTGATCGCACCGTCGTGGTCGGCGTCGCCGGGCGCCGGTAGCCAGGCCGACCCGTCGAAGAGGTAGGCAACGCCGGCCTTCGTTTGTCCACCGGAATAGGTCGCGTCGGCGCCCACGAGCACGTCGGTGCCGACGCCGACAAGTTCGAAGCCGAATGAATTGCCGATCCCCCCCGTCGGATCGGCGAGGGCTTCGAGCATTTCACCGGTGACTCCGTCGAAGACGAAGACACGATTCTCGCCGATCCCTTCGCTCTCGTCCCAGGTTCCCACGGCGATGTTGTCGCCTACCCAGGCGACTTTGAAGCCGAATTTGTCTTCCAGTTGAGGCTCTGGATTGTCTATGCGCAGCAGCAACTCACGCGAATCGAGGTCGTACAGAAAAACCGCGCCAACGTCGTCCACGTCGGGGCCATCGTCGTCGAATGCCCCGATGATTGCGTGGTGTGCCTTGGTCGCGAGCGAGGAACCGAAGAGATCGGCACTCTCCGGCTGGGGGTTGTCGATGGAATAGAGATACGTGCCGGCGTGGTCATAGACGTGCACGGCGCCGGCGCCGTAGACGATCTCGCTGTCGCGATAGGACCCCACCAGGGCGTAGTCCTCCGTGCTGCCAACCGAGTAGCCGAAACGATCGGCGTGGCCGGCGGTCGGCGGCGAAGGGTCGAGCAACGTCTTCTCCAGTTCGCCGCCCGAGTAGATGAACGCTGCTCCGCCCGTCGGCGTCTGGTCGTTCGACTTGTAGGCACCGATGAGCCACTCGTCAGTGCCGAGCGGGGCGGCCCAACTTCCGAACCGCTCGTCCGTTTCGGGCGTGGGGTTTTCAATCACATATTTGAGTGCCCCGGTGGCAGCGTCGTAGATGGCGCCGAATCCGGCGCGGTCGACACCGTCGACATCGCCGGGCCAACTTCCCATGTACACGTCGCTGCCGTTGGATTGAATGTGCCGGACCGTGGCATTGGCCTGCACACCTGGGTACGTGGCAACGTGTTCAAAAGTCTTACGGTCGAAGGCGTATCCGGTTCCCGAGAGGGTTGCCCCCAGGTGGTTGGCCTCGGCAACGATGTAGATGCGCTGGTCGTCGACCGCCAAGGCGTTGCCGAACCTGCCGTACGGAATCGAATTTGGCGACGAAAAGGTATGCAGCAACGGGGCCCCGTACCCCGTAGTGACAGCGAGGCAAACGACGGCAACCGCAAGGGGTTTGATCATCATTTAGAACGTACCGATGTTCCGACCGAAAAGAACTGCCCGGTGCAAATATCCACAATAAGTCGGCTAATCGGCTCGGGCAAGTATTTCGTTGCCGGAGAAGGCCCGACGCGAAGTCTGGGGAGGTCGGCTGGTGGCGAGAAGCACCTCTCTTGGTGGACCGCGAATTATGTTGCAATGTATGCACCCCGTAGATAAGGTAAGCGCTTGGCAGTCACCCCGGGTATTGGGCGCGATGGTCTAAGCGCGACGAAACCTCGGCGGCTGTCCGACCGGGGTCCTTCCTCTGCAATACGCACGGCCAATGGCTATCGGCCGTAGCGTCTCTGCAAAGGGGACACTTCTGAGTGTTGGTGGCAATTCTCGATTTTTTGGGGAGATTCGTATGCCTATGGCGTCCGTGTGGGATGCGCCGCAGTCGACGTGCTGTAACGCTGTATCGTCGCGGCCGGCGGTTGACCCGTTGCTTGTGGAGTGTTTTCGTGCGGCTTTGTTTATTGCCACGGCGGCGATATGTGCCGCTCCGATGCAGGCGGAGACCAATGTCCGCACTTGGCCACGTGGCACAGCGGCGCTGAGTGTGACTCACGACGACAATCGGGCCGACCACATCGAAATCGCGGCTCCGGCCCTTTCAGAACGTGGTCTGGTGGGCACGTTCAACGTGAACCCCGGGAAATGGCTGACGGTCCCGGCGCAAGCCAACTATTTGGAGCAATACGCCGCAGCCGCCCAGGCCGGCCACGAGTTGAGCAGCCACACGATGTATCACCAGGGCCTGCGGGTCAATCCCGACAATCCCGCATACTTCGATTCCGTCGAGGAGGTCGAACAGGACGCCATCGACGTGATCGCCAATCTCGACCCTCTTCAGTATGGAGGGCGCCCGACCGTGTCCATAGCCTATCCATATGGGCAGAGTGCCCCTGAGACGCGCGTGTTGATATCGAACTATTTTCTTTCTGGCCGAAAGAGTGCCGGTCCAATTGTGAATCCACCGTCTCCCCCCGACATGTTTCAACTTGGATCGGCAAACGTCGGTGCCGGCAGCGCGGACCCCAGCCCCTGGGAAGACTACAACTACAGCTACGACGCGTTGACGGGATATCTCGACGCCGCCGTCACGTCAGGCGGTTGGGTCATCGAGGAATACCACGACATCGACCTGCCGGGCTACGGAGGCGTCAACTTGCAAGCGTACTACGACCACCTCGACGACCTGGCCGAAGCCGTGGCCGATGGCGAGCTGTGGGTGGCGACACAAGGCGACGTGACCCGGTATATTCTCGAGCGGGACGCCGCCCAGATCAGGGAAGACATCTCACCCTTTGCCATCACAATCACCGTCGAAGACAACCTCGACGATTCAGTTTTCGACGTGCCGTTGGTGCGGGAAACCGAGATACCGGCCGATTGGCGATACTCGATCAGGGCGACACGGGACGGCGCGCCCATGTACTGTGAACTTACACATGGAGCGACGACACTCGAGTATGAAGCGTTGGCCAACGGGTGCACAATCGTCATCAGCCTGACGCCGGCTGATGCCAACCTGGACGGATTCGTTAACGGTGATGACTACCTCACCTGGGCCAATAACTTCCACACTTACCCAACCAACGGCGCTGCCGGCGGTGACTTCAACCACGACGGCTACGTCGACGGCCTGGATTATCTCGACTGGGTGGCCAACTACGGCGTGACCCCTTTGAACCTCCTGTCCGTGACCGATGGCGAGAATGGGGACGACGTGAACGGCCAAACAAACGTCGGAGCGACCGAATCCGCTGGCTCCGTCGATATGTCCCAAAGTGTACCGGAACCGGCTGTGCACGTGCTTTTGGTTGCGGGACTCATCTCGGTGGGTGTGGAGCGGAGGCGACGAAGATCGTAGCCGACCAACGGCCGGTGCCTATTGGCTGGCGACGCTTTGTGGCATGATATCGGCCGTGTCACTCATCGCCTGCCGCCATCCAGCCACCGCCCCGCCGCCATGCCCAAATCTGCCGTCGTCTTACTGTCCGGGGGGCTCGACTCGGCGACCGCCGCCGCGATTGCCCGCGACGCGGGGTTCCAAATCTTTGCCCTCTCGGTCGATTACGGCCAGCGGCATCGCTTCGAACTCGAAGCGGCGAGCCGTGTGGCCGATGCGCTGGGGGCGCGACAGCACATCACGCAACGGCTCGACATGAGCGCGATCGGCCATAGTGCTTTGACCGATGCGATCGACGTGCCGAAACACGACGCCGCCAGCGAAATCGACACGGGGATCCCGGTCACGTATGTGCCGGCCCGCAACACGATGATGCTGGCCCTGGCGCTGGGTTATGCCGAAGTGCTCGAGGCGGCCGACATCTTCGTTGGCGTGAACGCGGTCGACTACAGCGGCTATCCCGACTGTCGGCCCGAGTTCATCGTGGCGTTTGAGCAATTGGCGAACCTTGCGACCAAGGCGGGGGTCGAGGGTACACTGCGGTTTCGCATCCACGCGCCGCTGATTAGTCTGACCAAGGCCGAGATCATCCGCCGCGGCACGGCACTGGGCGTCGACTACGCACTGACGCATTCCTGCTACGACCCTGCTGACAACGGGGCGGCCTGCGGACGTTGCGACTCGTGTCTGTTACGCCGGGAAGGTTTTCGCCAGGCGGGCATCGACGACCCGACCCGCTATCAATACAACGAAGATGAACCACGCACATCCTGGCCCGACGCGTGAGTGAGGGACGCGTCGAATCAGACTTTTTTGATGCCCACAGCGCGAGGCAAAGTTCACCCTCGCTGACGCTTTGGGGTGGGATTGCCGTCGCCGTGTCTTTGCCGTGAAGACTGCTGTGAAGAACAAATTGAACAAATGAAGATCGCCGAAATCTATTGCTCGCGACAAGGTGAAGGCCAGTTGACTGGCACCCAGAGCGTGTTCATCCGCACGAGCGGCTGCAATCTGCGCTGTCGCTACTGCGACACGCCTTACACGTCGTGGGAACCCGAGGGCGAGGACCTCGCGATCGACGAGATCGTCGACCAGGCGAGTCGCCTCGCGGCCGAACATGTCGTCGTCACCGGGGGCGAGCCGATGCTGTTTTCCGAGTTGGTGCCGCTTTCGCACGAATTGAAGCGGCGCGGCATGCACATCACGATCGAAACCGCCGGCACGCTGTACCTGCCGGTGCGTTGTGACCTGATGTCGATCAGTCCGAAGCTTTCCAATTCGGCACCGAGCGCCGACGCGCACCCCCGCTGGCGGCGACGACACGAACGCACGCGCCACGCCCCGGAGGTGATCCATCGGCTGGTGTCGGAATACGACCACCAGTTCAAGTTCGTCGTCGACACACCGGCGGACGTGACCGAGGTACTTCAGTACCTGGAAGAGTTTCCCGAGATCGACGGCCGCCACGTGCAATTGATGCCGCAGGGCACGTCGAGCGACCGACTCGCCGCGATTGCCCGCTGGCTCGAACCGCGCTGTGCCGAGATGGGCTTCACCTATTGCCCGCGCATGCACATCGAGTGGTACGGGCTGACGCGGCGAACGTGATCAGTCGGAGCCGGGCGTCGTGTCGGCGGGCTTGCTAGCCGCGTCGGGGCTGCTCGCCGCAGTGGGCGGCGTGTCGTGCGTAACTGCCGGTGTGGCGCTGGCACCGCTTGACGTGGCGGCGGCAACGGCGGGCTTTGGTGGCGCGTGGGGCCGGGGCGCGAATACG
>JAGQPT010000381.1 GCA_020426575.1 Planctomycetales bacterium | reverse complement strand
TCCCGCGAAAAACTGTCGTCGACGACGGCCGCGCCGACCGTGTCGCCGAAGACGTTCACGGCCGTGCGGAAGCGGTCCAACAGCCAGTCGACCGGCAGCAGCAGGCCGACGTAGGCAACCGGCAGGTCGACCGTTTTGAGCACGATGATCATCGTGAACAGCCCGGCCTCGGGGATGCCGGCGGCACCGATGGCCGCCAACGTCGCCGTGAGGGCGACGACCACCAGCTCGAACAGCGACATGTCGACGCCGACGACCTGGGCGATGAAGATGGCCGCCACGGCTTCGTACAGCGCCGTGCCGTCCATGTTGACCGTTGCACCGAGCGGCAGGACGAACTCGCTGGCGCGTTTGGAAACGCCGCCGCGGACCACGGCCGCCTCCATCGTCACCGGCAACGTGGCCGACGAACTGGCGGTGGAAAACGCCGTCAACAGCGGCTGGGCCATGTTGGCCAGGAAGCGATAGGGGTTTTCGCGGCGGACGATCCAATAGATCAGCGGCAACGTCCCCAGTCCGTGAATCGCCAACCCCAGCACGACGGTGAGCGAGTACCAACCCGTCTGTTTGAGGACGTTGCCGAGTTGGTCCTGGGCATTTGCTTCGCCGAACCGCGCCGCCACAAGGCAGAAGATTCCCAGCGGCGCCAGTCGCATCACGACCAGCACGAAGGCGATCAGCGCGTCGAACACCTGCGTGATGATTTCCGCAAGTGCCGAGGCGCGCTCCCCCATCACGGTGAGCAGGCCGGCAAAGACAATGCTGAAGACGATCAGCGGCAGCAGGTCCATCTCGAGCGCGGCCCTGAAGAGATTGTCCGTGAAGAACATCCGGATCAGGTTTTCAAAGATGCTCGAAACGCCCTTGTCGGCCGCCATTTCCGCCTTTTCGGCCCCCGCCTTCATGCTCGTCGCCAGCGTGTCGGCGTCGATCTGCACGTCGCCCGGCCGCAGCACGCTCACGAGCACCAGACCGACGAAGACGGCCATCAGTGTCGTGCTCAGATAGTAGACGATGGTGAGCAGCCCGGGCCGGCCGAGCTTGCGGACGTCGCCGAGCCCGAGGATGCCGCTCATCACGCTGGCCATCACGAGCGGCACGACGAGCATCTTGAGCACGCTGAGGAAGATCTCGCCGCCGACCTTAAGTTGGACGGCCTTGTGCGGCCACCCCACCGCCAGCACGATCGCCAACACAATCGCGATACAGATGTAAAGCGTAAGTCGGTTCGAGCTACCGTGCGTTGCCTGCTTTTCGGCCATCAAGCGTTTCCTTGGGCTGGTTACGAGCTGCTTCGACTCGTCTTGTCTCGTGCTGGCGCTTGATACTACGGTCGACGTACCGAGTCAACCAGCGGCGCAATCCCTCGATAGGCCGCGACACGAACCGCACACACGGCACAACCGCAACGATGCGTCGTTGGGGTCCCGTCAGGCGATGTGACCTATGTTTTAGGGTGCCGCGCTACGCGCGCACAAACCCGAACGAAGGTCCTGGAGGTTTGCTGCTGATGTCGACCGAACGAGCGGATGTTTGCCCAGACGCGGCCGTCGGCACGGATGCGCCGCGAGCGACACGTTTTTGCTCGACAGGGTTTGTCTCAGAAGCGTCGTGCCCCACGTTGTCACGGCGGTTGATACACTCGAGCGAGATTCGCTTCTCCGAGATCATCTCGGCCCTGTCGGTGGCGCTGGACATCACGCAAGGACATCCCGAAGGCCACTCGATGCGCAGCGCCCTGATCGGCATGCGCTTGGCCGAACAGTTGAGGCTCTCGTCGAACGAGTCGTCGGCGCTTTTCTACGCCCTGCTACTCAAAGACCTGGGGTGTTCGAGCAACGCCGCCAAGATGGCTTACCTGTTCGGCAATGACGACCAACGCGTCAAACGTTCGGCCCGCATGATCGACTGGACCAAACCGGGCCAGTGCATTCGCCATTGTTGGACCAACTGTGGTTCGGAGGAGACGTCGACGCTGGGCAAGCTCAAACGCGTCGCCTCGATCATGTCGCTCGGCGCCGAAGGCGGCCGCAAGATCGCCGAAGTCCGCTGCGAGCGCGGCGCCGACATTGCCCGCATGTTGAACCTGCCCGAAGCCACGGCCCGCGCCATCTACGACCTCGACGAGCATTGGAACGGCCGGGGCAATCCGCGAGGCCTGCGCGGTGAAGACATCTCGCTGCTGGGCCGAATCTGTTGCCTGGCACAAACCGTGGAAGTTTTCTTCTCGACCTTCGGTCTCGAAGCCGCTCTCGACATTGCGATCGAGCGGCGCGGCCGTTGGTTCGACCCGGACTTGGTCGACGCGCTACTCGCTCTGCGCAGCGAGTCGGCGTTCTGGCAGCGGCTCGAAAGCCCGAACCCGGCAGACGCATTGAGCCACGTCGAACCCCAAGACGCGGTGATGATTGCCGATGAGACCTGTTTGGATCGCGTTGCCGAGGCGTTCGCTCAAGTGGTCGACGCCAAATCGCCTTGGACCTACCAGCATTCGACACGTGTGGCCGAGATCACCGTCGGCATCGCCCGACAGTTTAATTGCCCGACCGACGTGGTGCGCGACCTGCGGCGAGCCGCCTTGCTGCACGACGTCGGCAAGCTCGGCGTATCGAACCGAATTCTCGATAAACCTGGGCGGCCGACAGACGCTGAGTTCGCCGAGATCCGCAAACACGCGGAGTATTCACACCGAATCTTACAGCGGATCGAGGCGTTCCAGGAACTCGCCGAAGTGGCCGGAGCGCACCACGAACGTCTCGACGGACGCGGCTACCACCGTGGACTGTCGGCCGAACAACTGCCCTGGGCCACACGCGCCCTGACCGTGGCCGACATCTTCGAGGCGATGTCAGCCAAACGGCCATACCGCGACGCCATGTCGTGGGAGGAAATCTGCGAGTTGCTCCACAACGACGTCGGAGCAGGCGTCGATGCCGAATGCGTCGCTGCCCTGGAGCACTGGCTGGTGGCAGGTCAACTCGAGTCGAACGTCGACCAGCAACTCGCCGAAGTCGATCGACTCATCAGCAAGTGGTAGAAACCGCTAGCATGCGGCGTCGACCGGCCGTCAATTTGTAGCGACTGTATCACCTCTGACGCCCATCCGGCGGCGCAACGTTCGATACGCCCCAGACAACCTGCACAACCGACACAGCCCGCACCGAAACTATTCTCGGGTGCATCCAGTGGGCCAGCGGCCGTCGAGCGGCCACGCCCGATGATCCCCTGTGGTAGCGAACGGCGGGGTGAACACCAACACGTCGTAACACCAACACGTCGTGGTGGACCGATCGGTCCAGGGGCAATTTCGTCAGAGGAAGGCTCCTGTGCGTCGGATCCGTCTGCACTTGGTGACGATAACGATTGTCTTGGCGTGCTGCTCGAGTGCGCCGGCCCAAAGCGCCGAACTCTCCGCCCAGAGCTACGGGCTCAACCCCGAACTCGTCCGGCTGCCACCTCCTACGGTGTATGACCGCGACTTCGAGCTGGCTTTGTACTCGACGAAAACTCACGAGGCACGGGCAACGTCGGCGGACGCGGCCACGAACATGCCCGATGACGTACAACTGGCGCACTTTTCGCCGCATGGCGATTGTGCTCCAACGAGCGGCACGCTCGACGGCTGCGACCAGAAACCTTGTTGCGACCTGGGCCCGTTTACAGAACCCTGCCCGACCTGGAGCATCAACGGCATCTTGGGCTACGAGTCGTTTCGCGGCCATCCCGACGGCGGCTGGGGAAACTGGGGACTGCACACCGGTTTCAACTTCGGCACGCGACTCGGCGAGTTCGGTGAGCGGACCGGCATCGGCGCCCAGATCGGTGGCACCATTGGCGCCTTCGACTGGTCCGGCACCGACTACCGCCTGCAGAACAAGGACAAGGTCGAAACCCAGGGCATGATCACCTTCGGCCTGTTCCGCAAAGCCTCGGCCACTTCGCGCCTCGGTGGCGCCATCGTGCAGGACTGGATGATCAACGACACGTTCGGCGTTTTCGGTGAAGACCCCACCATGTACCAATGGCGGGCACAGATTGGATACGCCGCGAGTGACTTCGACGAAATCGGTGTCTGGGGCGCCTGGCGCGGACAGGGCGCGACCCGCAACTTGCCATATTTCGGATCAACCACCTGGCGCCCCATCAACCAAATCAACGCCTTCTGTCATCACAAATGGGGCACGGGCGGCGCCGACACCTGGATTTGGCTCGGTATTCCCGAGCGCGATCGACTCGCCGGCGGCGGTAGCTTGGGCGATTACCTGGTGGGCGCGCGGGCGGATTGTCCGCTCAACGACTGCTGGACCGTCTACTCGCTGGTGACCTACATGCATCCATCCGCCTCGCCGGGTCCCGCCGCCGCCAAGGAAGAAGCCTGGAGCTGGTCGATCGGCATCACCTTGTATCCGGCGCACAATGCCCGCGCTCGGACCGTCGCCGGACGCCGCTGGACGCCGTACCTGCCCGTCGCCACAAACGGCTACTTCCTCGTCGACACGAACAACGTGTATTGAAGACGACCGTCGGCGGTTCTCGGCGACTCTCAGGGGCGACGTCTCTATCACCACCTGCCCGTAACACCCCAAATCACCGTAGCCGAGATCGTCGGCATGTACGACGGTCACGAAGGCGAGACAAACGGCGACAACCAATAACGGCGAGCGAATCATCGGCGGTGCGGTCCTCGAGCGGAGAAATGCTGGCGACGGGCCATTCAAGGTTCGGCCCATTGCGACCGGCCAAATACGATACGTGCCACTAACAGCGTGCTGTTTATACGGCCGCTCGATTGTGCATCACCTATTCGGTGAGAAACGCCGGAAATGCGTCATCCCACCGATTCCGTTCTTTTCCAGCTGGTGACCAATAGTCTTGCGCGATTCGCACGCAAAACGCTATAGCAACGTATCGAAGTTTGTTTTTTGCACTATTGAATCCCACATTGTCCAGAACGTCTCTGTGAAGTTGAACGGTCTTCAACTGATCGACGAGGACTTCCGTTTCTTGATCAAACGTCTTCGACAGATACTCGTGCGCAAACGCGTTTCGTATCTGACGAATTAGCTGCAAATCATCATGCTCGTCTTGAGTAAGAATTCCATGTTGAAGCGCGGCGCAGATGCGACTATGAAACCCGTCTGGTGCATTTGATCCAAGTATCGATCCGAGTGCCTCATCAAAATATGCTGCGATGAGTATTGATAGACAGCGATCCGATTCATCCTCCATTTCGCGATAAAACTGTTTGATGTCATTTGATGTGTGTTCGTCGTCGAGTGTGAAAACTATACTTGTTGTCCGCATGTATACTACCTCTGTCTACGGAGTAAGCCCGGCATCCCACTACCCCTTGATCACCCCGATCGGGCGCATTCGCGCCACTTTGCGGGCCAGGTTGGCGTTGTGCACGACGTCGACGACGAGGTTGACGTCCTTGTAGGCCGACGGCTGTTCTTCGGCCAGGCCGCGCAGGCTGCGCGAACGGGCCACCACGCCACGATCGGCCAGTTCACGGTCGATGCGGCGCCCCCTGGCGCTCTTCATCGCGGCGGTGCGGCTCATCAGTCGGCCGGCACCGTGGCAGGCGCTGCCGAACGTCTGCTCCATGCTCCCCGCGGCACCGACCAGCACCCAGCTCGCCCGGCCCATGTCGCCCGGGATGATCACGGGCTGGCCCACGTCGCGATACAGCCGCGAGACCTCGGGGTGCCCCGGCGGAAAGGCCCGCGTGGCCCCCTTGCGGTGCACCCACACGCGCTTCTTCTTGCCGCCGACCGTGTGCTCTTCGAACTTGGCGATGTTGTGGGCCACGTCGTACACCTGCGTCATGGCGAGCGACTCCCAGGTCTTGGCAAAGACATGCGCAAAGGCCTCGCGGGCCTGCCACATCAACAACTGCCGGTTGCACCAGGCGTAGTTCGCCGCGGCCCGCATCGCACCAAGATACGTCTGACCCTCGGGCGAATCGATCGGCGCGCAGGCCAACTGGCGGTCGGGCAGCGTGATCCCGTACTTCTTGGGCACGCCGCGGAGCATCTTCAGCGAGTCGTCGCAGACCTGGTAACCCAGCCCGCGCGAACCGGAGTGGATCATCACACAGACCTGGCCGAGTTCCAGACCCAGCGCGTGGGCCACCCGCTCGTCGACGACTTCATCGACGACCTGCACTTCGAGGAAGTGGTTGCCGGCGCCGAGCGTGCCGCATTGCTTCTGCCCGCGCTGGCAGGCGCGGTCGCTGACGCGGTCCGGGTCGGCGTCGTCGAGTCGGCCCTTGGCCTCGGTGTGTTCGATGTCGCTGTCAGTGGCCAGCCCCTGCTTTTCCAAAAAGCGCGGGCCGTCTTCCATCAACCGCCGTAGCCGTCGCGGTTCGAAACTGTACTTGCCGTCCTGGCCCACGCCGCAGGGCACGCGCTTGAACAGTTCATTCACCAGTTTTTCCAAACGCGGCTCGACGTCCTCGAGCATCAGGTTCGATCGCACGAGCCGCACGCCGCAGTTGATGTCGTAGCCGACGCCGCCGGGGCTGATCACGCCCCCTTCCTCGGGATCGGTCGCGCAGACGCCGCCGATGCAGAAGCCGTAGCCCCAATGGATGTCGGGCATCGCCAGGCTCGCCGACTGTATGCCCGGCAGACAGGCGACGTTGGCCACCTGCTCGGGCGCCTGGTCCCCGCGGATCAGATCGATCAGCGCATCGTTGGCGTAGATCAACCCGTCGACGCGCATGTCGGGCCGATAACTTTTGGGAATCCGCCAGCAGTTGTCGTTGATCTTTTCCAGAGGACCGGTGTAGGGGCCGCTCATGATGTTTGCTCGTAATGTGAAAACGAAAGTGAGGGGTTCACCGCCGAGTCACGGAGGACACAGGGAAGACGCGGAGATGGTGTGTAGTGTGCAGGGTGGGTGACGCGCACCCACCGTTGCTGCAATAGACGGACGAACCTTTTGCGACGACCATGTTAAATCCGTTTGAATCACGAAAGAGCGAATGGGAGAAAACACGAAAACGAAAGACAACACGAACAAGACCGGCGTGAACGCTCGTGCGACGGCTCCCTCGCTGACGCGTCGGGCTAGGACAACACTTCGACAATCGTGCGCAGAACAACGCTTCCATCACCAGCCCTAAACCCCTACAGCCTAAACCCCTAAACTCCTAACTTCCTAAATGTCCAAAATCACTTCGGCCCGCCAGCGTCCGTCGATCTGTTTGACGGTGAGCCCGTGGTACGTCACGGCCTTCACCTCAAAGCCGAGCCGGTGGCGCGATTCGTCGAGTGGCTCGCCGCGGGCCGTGGCGGTCAGGCCGGTGTCGCTCACCGCCACGTCGAACTCGCGCAGCAACAGCCGTTGCGATTCGAACCGGTAGAGCAACTCGTTGAGCCAGTCGAACAACAGGTACTCGAGTTCGTCGCCGGCCACCTCGATGCTTACCGCCTGGCGCGGCTCGACTGTGCCGAGGTCTTCGACAAACAGCGAGAAGAACCCCTGCCCTGCCTCGGCGAACAATTCGTCGAGGTCGTCGGCCTCGATCCGCAGTCCCACGTCGGCCGTGTGCTCAAAGGTCTCGTACATCGCGGCAATCGCTCGGGCTCGTCGGCCGTGTCGAAGGTGTGCCGTGTCGAAGGAGTTTTGTTCCCGGCGGGGAACTGGGAGCGTGGCGACCCGCTTGAGGTTCACTCGCCGGCGATCTCGACCACCACGCGGCCACGGATCTTGCCGGCACGGATCTGATGGACGTAGTCGTCGAGGCCTTCGAGCGATGTCGTGCTGCAGACGAGCGCTTCCAGGTCGGCCGGTCGCCAGGGTCCCGCCATCCGCTGCCACAGTGCGCCACGTCGCGCGCTTGCGAACCACGCCGAGTCGATGCCGACGAGCGCCACGCCGCGGAGGATGAACGGGAAGATCGACACGTTGATCTCGTCACCGGCCACCATCCCGCAACATGTCACACAGCCGTGCAGCGCCGTCGAGCGCAAGGCCGTCGTGAGCATCGCGCCACCGACGGTGTCGATCGCGCCGGCCCACTTCGCGCCGAGCAGCGGTCGGCCGCTTTCGTCGGTGCATTCGTGGCGGTCGACAATCCGTGCGGCGCCGAGTTGTTCGAGCCACGCGTGGGCGTCGCTCTTGCCGGTGGCGGCGACGACCTGATAGCCGGCCCGCGCCGCCATGGCGACGGCCAGGCTACCGACACCGCCGGTCGCGCCGGTCACAAGCAGTTCACCGTCTTCGGGGCCGACGCCGTGGGCCTCGATTGCCGAGAGCGACTGTGCGGCCGTGAAGCCCGCCGTACCGAAGATCATCGCCTCGCGCGCGGTGAGCCCAGCCGGCAGCGGCACGACCCAATTGGCCGGCACACGGATGTATTCGGAGTATCCACCCCAGCTCCCCGCGCCCAGGTCGAAGCCCGTGACCAACACTTTTTGCCCGGCGGTGTAACTCGGCGAGTCGCTTGCCACGACCGTGCCGGCGGCGTCGATGCCGGGAACGTGCGGGAAGCGGCGGACCACGCCGGGATGTCCGCCGATGGCCAGGGCGTCTTTGTAATTGAGCGACGAATAGGCCACACGAATTGTGACGTCGCCCGCGGGGAGGTCCGACGGCAAAACGTGCTGGATCGTCGAAGCGGTCGTTTTTTCAGGTGTCTGGTTTCCTGGTGTTTGGCTCACAACCAGGGCGGTGAATTCGTCGGGCAGTTTCGACACGCAGGCGCTCCCGGGGCTGGGCGGTGACCGAACCGGCGGCTCGGTCGCGTACTCTGGTTTGTTGTACCGCTTGCGGCGGCCGGCGGGCAAATTGCCACCGCCACGAGGCGCCGTGATCACCGAATGGCCGGCCAACGAGGGTCGTTTGACAGCCCTGTGGGCCTACCTATAATTCCCTGACTTATCCGCAGCCCCCAAGCACGGGGGCTATCCGATGCCAGGGGAAGTGCGTCGCCGGCATTCGCCGCCCAGCCCCAACAGCCCCCGCCCCGACAGACCGAGGAGACGAAACCGATGGCCAACGTAGCTGAATTCACCGACGAGAATTTTGACAGCGAAGTGCTGCAATCCACCGAGCCGGTGATGGTCGACTTTTGGGCCCCTTGGTGCGGCCCTTGCCGCCAGATCGCCCCGCTCGTCGAGGAGCTCGCCAGCGAAAACAGCGGCTCGGCCAAGGTCGGCAAGCTCAACGTCGACGAGGCGCAACAGGCGGCCCAGGCCTACGGCGTCACCAGCATCCCCACGATCATGATCTTCAAGGGCGGCGAGGTCGTCGACCGCATGGTCGGTATCGTGCCCAAGGCCAAGCTGCAGGACGCCATCAACTCGGCCAAAGGCTGAGCCCCCGCGACGGTCGAGCGTTTGCACTCTCTGAGAGTGAGCCTGCGCCGCAACTTCGCCGTGAACCCGACGGCGGTGCGCGCATTTACCGCTGTCGGATGCCCCCCGCGCGACGGCGCGGGGGCCTGCGATTGTGATTCTCGTCGAGTTTGGCTGGATCGCGGCGGGGACCGCTGCCGATGGATAGGGCCGTGGCAAAGTTTGCCGCCTGGGCCGTCTGTGCGGCGCAACAATGCTGGCAACGACAGCATGCTGGCAGCCCGCGGTGACGCCCGAATCCCCCCGATTCCTTCTCGCAGCAGATGGCACCGACGTGGCCGGCTCCTCGCCCGATCAACGGCTCTTCGACACCCGTCGCATCGACCGTGCGCACCGTCTCGGCGACGGCGACGGTGCGCCAGCGGGTGACGTCAAGTCGTCAACGGCGAACAAGGCTCGCGACGCCGCGACGCCTGCCACGACCACGACCGACCGCGCCGGCGATCCGCTGTCGTTGCTGCTGGGGGACGGGCCACACGTGCATCTTCAGGCCGAACAACTGGCCAGGCTGCTGGCCGACCGGCTCGCCGAAATCGACCGCCGCGAGGCGCAGTTGAATCTGCTCTCAGCCGACCTCGACAACCAACAGCGGACGGCCCGACTGGCGCTGGTCGAGCGGGAACGGGAACTCGACCAACGTGAGGCGTTCCTGGCTCGGCTCGAGACGACGGCCGACAACGCCGACCGCCGCCGCGCGCACGACCGCCTCGAACGCTTTCTCCGCGCCGATTCGCCAGCCCTCCACGAGCCGAGCGACTTAGCCGGGGCACTCAATACCGAATTACTCGACACGGAGTCGCTCTGCTTCGACGAGCCGATCGATTTTGTCGAGACGGCAGACGAGCCGACTGAGCGCGCCCTGGACGACGAGGCCGCGCAACTCGACGCCCGGCAACTGCGGCTGGACGCGATCCGCGACACGCTGGTTTCCGAGCACCGCCGACTGTTTGCCAGCCGGCGCACGATCGAGGGTTGGGCCCGGCGGCAGCGGCATGAACTCGAACGCCGGGCCGCGGAGTTGGCCGAGCGGGAACGTGTCGTCGCCCGGCAGGCGGCGGAAATCGAGCGTTGGCGCGTCGAACGCGTCAGTTGCTTCGAGGAATTGCAACGATTGCGCCGCCAGCAGGGGCAGACGGCTCGTTCGGCCTGAGTCGCGGACGAAACAAAAAATGACTCCGCCCGTTGCCGAGCGGAGTCATCGAGTGTCGTGTCTGTCTGCCTGTTGGTCGCGGCCAGCGCCGCGACTGCCACCTGCCGCGATCAATTACTTCAGCGAGACCTCAGCCTCGCGGGCGGCGCGCTCGCCGGGGCTTTGTTGCTCGGTCGATTCGCGTTCGGCGATGGCCTCACGCTCGGCCGCCGCATCGGCTGCTTCACCACGGACCACGGCGGCTTGGGCCGCCGCGACAGCCAACTGTAGTTCGCGGGGATAGAAGTAGGGTTCGTGGGTGCCGTTGGCGTGTTCGATTTCCTTGGCGGCCAACTCTTCCCAGGACATGCCGTTTTCCAGGTGCCAGGCGGCCGCTTGCGCGACGCGCTTGGGAACCTGTCCGGCAGCGAACATCTTCACCAGTTCGACGACTTCGCTGCGCTCGGTGTACTGGTCGATTGGCTTGAGCTGGTAGGCGATCGCCGGTCGCGGG
>JAGQPT010000380.1 GCA_020426575.1 Planctomycetales bacterium | reverse complement strand
TCGGCCAGCACGTCCAATACGACCCACAACTTCTCGACGTAGTAGCTGTAGACGTCGCCGTGGGCGGCGGGTTGAACGCCACGGGCACGGCGCGCGGGGTGGGTCTTGTGCCGCATCCGGCAGTAAACCACGCGATCACCCTGTCGAAACGCTCGACGCAACACGGTCGATCCTCAAAACAGATCGGTCAACACATTTATTATCTAACAAACAAGCCGACAAAGTCCAACAAAAGACCGCAAGCCGTTGTTTCCAGGCGTCCCACACCGCGGCAAACGGAACGATGGCGACGGGCACCGCAGTCGTCGAGGCGGAGCAGACCGCGCCCGCCTCGCTCCGATCGGTCAGTGTGCGTCGGTCCAGCAACGTCCGGGAGCACGGTCCCAGGGCGATCATGGATGCGACGGTACCGGGGGCAGCAGGTTTTCCCACTCGATTAAGAAGCGCCTGCCGGTGTCGATTTCCTGCAGTCCAACGACGTCGGCGGGCGATTCATCGGCGCGAACCAGTCGTCGGAAGCCGGTGAGCAACTCGCAAAACTCGTCACGCTCGACAAAACGACAGTCCGAGCGTTTGCGCAACGACTGCCGCATCTGCTCAACGGTGCAGGTCGACATGATTGCGGTTCCCTCCCAACACGTAGGTTGAAGACTCCAACTGACGATCTTCAGCCGGCGCGTCGCGCGAGTGAGTGCTGGCAACGATCATCAAAGCACTAAGACTAAACGTCGACGGCCTGACTGAGCATCCCCCATACTAGGGGGCGGCGATAACAACACACTGGCGCCATCAAATTGGGTGTTTGCCGCTCGCCCAAAGCGCAAAGTCGACCCGCTCGACCATTGTGGCATTCGACACATCGGTTGCAGAGCCAACGACTTAGACGTACTCAGTGCGGTCGTCGTCGGCGACCTGCCTCAGTTGGGCGGGGTAGTCCGGCAGAGCCGTGAACACACGCGTCCACGTCGGCAGCGCCGACGCACCGGCCGGATCTTCCATCACCATCTGTCCGGCGACCGTGATCTGCTCAGCAAACGCCTCGATCGCCTTCTCTTCTCCGTGTCGGTCATACTCGAGGCTGTTCATCAGCGCGTCGGCGTGATACTGGCGAATGGAGTCTTGTGCCAACCGCAAATAGCTGTTGCGGATGCTGTAGAGGTGGCCATGATCGATGACGGTTCCCTGGCTCATCAAGGTGCGGAGGATGCTGGTGAGGATATCGGTCGCCATGCCCATCAGACCGCGGCTGCGATCGTCGAGCGACAACGGTTGGTGCTTGTGTTCGTAGGTCCGTCCCAGGTCGACCTGGCAAACGCGCTTCGGCGAGGTGTTGCGGAAGACTTCGGCCAGCGTGCCGACTTCGAGCCCCCAGTCGCTGGGGATGCGATTCGAGCGGGCCAACGTCGAGGAAACGGCGAACTCGCCGGCCAGGGGGTAACGAAAACTGCGGACGAACACCAGGAAGTCGTCTTCCCCCAAAACCGAAATCATCGCCCGCGTGATCGGCGCGACGAACAGTCGGGCCACGCGGCCGTGCATGCGGTCTGTGCAGCGGGCGTAGTAGGCTTTGCAGAAATCGAAATCGAGACTCGGCTGCACCATCGGCAGGCAGAGCCGGGCAAGCATGTCGTTGTCGTAATTGACAATGTCGCAGTCCTGCAGCACGAAGGCCTTGAGCCGCGAGTCCGCCAGCAGATAGCCAAACGCCATCCAGACGGCCCGACCCTTACCGGCACGGGAGACATCGAAGCCGGCACTGGTCAACTCTTCGTAAAGCTGGCGACCACGGGGTCCGTCGGTCCAGAGAATGCGTGCCCGATCGCCCAACTGTTCGGTGATCGCATAGGCCTCGCGGTAGTCATCGACCGCGTCCGCGCGGTTGAGCACGATCACAATCGTGTCGATGTACGGCGCCTGGGTCAGTTTGCCGATGATCTGGGCGAACGGCGCCGCGCGCATGTCCGCCGCCGTTACGGGCAACACCAGCCCGATGGGAGCCCGGGCGACGGCTTTGGTGAGCTTGCCTTCAAGTTCGCCGGGGTGGACGGTCCCCAGGTCGTGGATGGTCGTGATCGGACCGAGTTGGGCAAAATCGGGCACGTCCGCCTCGCTGGCTCGTTGCAAGTTCGTCTTTACCTCGGCACCGCAAAACTGCGGCGGACGCGGTCGTCAAAGTGCCTGAGTATACCACGTCACCCAGTGGATAAAACGCGGTCGTCAGCTCTGCGATCGCACGGCGAGCCACGCAAAGCCCCCCGCCGGCAGAACACACTCTTCACATGGGTTACCACTGAAGAGATCGCGCGGCGGCGCCGCCAACTCGGCAAGATCGGCCGGGCGGATGGCAACGTCGGCATCACCGAAGTTCGCCGCCAGCAACACCGACCGGGCGCCATCACGGCTGCTGCGTAACAACGTCAACATGCTCGGCGCCGGTGCAGCGAGCACGCGGACGGGCGCGTCGGGATGAAATGCCGGTTCGCTACGGCGGGCGGCGAGCAGGGCGCGATAGCCGGCGTGGATCCGCGCGCCCAGTGAGTCGT
>JAGQPT010000379.1 GCA_020426575.1 Planctomycetales bacterium | reverse complement strand
GCCAACCCAGCGGCTTCATCACCATCACCGAGTCTGGGTCCTATGGGCCGATGTACGGGCACGGCTTTGCCACGCTCTTCTTGGCCGAGGTCTATGGCGAATCTCCCCGCGACGATGTTCGCGACGCGCTGGGCCGCGCCGTCGCTCTGGTCGTCCGCGTGCAGAACGAAGAGGGGGGCTGGCGCTATCGCCCCGAACCGCGCGACGCCGACATCTCCGTCACGGTTTGCATCGTGATGGCGCTGCGGGCGGCCAGCAACGCCGGCATCTACGTCCCGCCCGAGTGCATCGAGCGCAGCATCGCCTACATCAAGCGCTGCCAGAACGCCGACGGTGGCTTCCGCTACATGACACAAGCGGGCCCCAGCATGTTCCCCCGCTCGGCCGCCGCGCTGGTGGGGCTCTACAGTTCCGGAATCTACGAAGGTCCGATCATCGATCGCGGCCTCGACTACGTGCTCCGACAGCTACCCGACGTCAACACCCGGCGCGGCGACAGCCACTTCTTCTACGGGCAGTATTATGCCGTGCAGGCGATGTGGCAGTGTGGCGGCGAGCGCTGGCAAACGTGGTATCCGGCCGTCCGCGACCAACTGCTCGCCATGCAGACCCCCAACGGCAGTTGGATCGACGCCGTCGGTGCGGACTACGCCACGGCGATGGCCACCCTCGTCCTACAAGTTCCCAACGACTACCTGCCAATCTTTCAGCGATGAAGCGATGTATCAATCAGCGTGAGTGCGTATCCTGCGGTCTCTCCGTAAATGGCACGCTGCGGAGCGGTCCGTTGGCAGCGCTCGTCTGTGCGCTGTCGTTGTCGCTGTTGGGCAACGTCGTCAGGGCCGAACGCGCTACCGCGATCCTTGCCGACGGCAAGACACTCTCGGGCGAACTCGTCTCGGTCGACGCCAAGGCGGGCGCCACGTTCCAGACCGACGGCGGCACCCGCGACGTGCCGCTGGACCGCCTCGTCGAATGGGGTGTGCCCCGCGAGGCCACCGGTCCGATCATCGTCTTGCTCACCGACGGTAGTGAACTCTCGGCGCTTCAGGTGAGCCTCGCTGGCGACGACCTCGTGATCGCGAGCCCTGTGGTCGGGCGTGTACGGGTCGCCGTCGAGCATGTCTCGGCCATTCTTTTCGATCCCCCCACGCTGACTACTGAACGCGACGCGCTCATCGCCTCCATCCGTGCCCGCAGCGAGCAGAACGATCGGGTGGCCACCCGCGGCGGCGACGCCTTCTCGGGCATACTCGTCGGCATCAGCGCCGAAGCGGTCACGATCGAGCGAGCCGATGCGTCGTTCGACGTGCCGCTGGCGGACGTCGGCACGATTGCGCTCGACCCCACGTTGGGCGCCGTTCCCGACCACGCTGCGGCGGGCCTCTGGTGTGGGTTGGCCGACGGCAGCCGTGTGCTGGCCCGGGGCATGAGCACCGCGGACGGCAACGTCCGTATCAGCCACGCTGGCACCTCGACCCTGTCGGTGCCGCTGGACGCCGTCGTCTGGCTACAGCCGGTGAGGGTCACAGGCGGCGTCACGTACCTCTCGGACCTGGAGCCGGCTGAGTACCGCAACGTGCCGCTTGTGGGGTCCGAATGGCCGTATCGCCTCGACGCTGCTGTGACCGGCGCGCCGCTCCGCGCCGCGGGTCGACGCTATGCCAAGGGCGTCGGCCTGCACAGTGCCTCGCGGCTCACGTATGACCTGGCCGGCAAGTACAGCCGCTTCGCCAGCCTGGTCGCCATCGACGATCACGTTCCCGCCGGGCAGGGCAGCGTGGTGTTCCGCGTTCGCACCGACGGCAACGTCGTCTACGAAAGCCTGCCAATCCGCTCCGGCGACGAGCCCCAGGCGGTCGACGTCGACGTCAGCGGCGCCAGTCGGCTCACCCTGGAAGTCGACTACGCCGACCGCGGCCACGTCCTCGACCGCGCCGACTGGCTAGGGGCGCGCCTGATGCGGTAGCGGCATCCTCGCAATGCACCTCAACGTCCAGCGCCAATCGGTGTGGCACGGCCTGAGTCCGCGAAGGCCGTGTCTTCGCGCCAGCTTGCGCATCTCGGTGCGAGAACCACCGCCTGTCGCATTCACGGCATACCAGTTACGCAGCGTGCCAAGTGCGCAGCACGTCGGCCCTGCAACATACCGTGCCGCCCGATGTCGACACGGCCTTCGCTGGGGCTCATTCAGTGCCACGCGCCTGGTGTGTCACACAACGGTTGTCTGGCACTCGACCTGATGCGACCACACTGCTACGCACCGTACTTCCCGAGTCGGCCGGCGTTGGCCAGGGCGAGTGGCAGCAGATACTTCGCCTCGAACTGGCCCAGCCCGCCGTGGACCGCGTCGCGTTCGCCGAACGCCGTGCAGGCGTCGGTGCGGCAGACCTCGCTCGCCAGGATCGTCGGCACCGGGTGCCAACTGTGCGACTTCAGCCGACTCGGCGTGCTGTGGTCGCCCGTGACGATCAGCACGTCGGGTCCCAGGGCTTCGACCGCCGGGATGATGGCGTCGAACTCCTCGATCCGCGCGACCTTGCCGTCGAAGTTGCCGTCTTCGCCCGTCGCGTCGGTGTACTTGAAGTGCAGGAAGAAGAAGTCGTAATCGTTCCAGTACTTCGCCAGCACTTCGACCTGCTCGCTGAGCGTCTTCGCCTCGCCGACGAGTGTCATGCCGACGAGCTGCGCCAGGCCGCGATACATCGGATAGACGGCGATCGCGGCGGCGCGCAGACCATACACCTCGTCGAAGTGCCGAATATTGGGTCGCGCCGAAAAGCCGCGCAGCGTCAGTCCGTTCGCCTTGGGCTGGTCGGCCAGCAGCTTCTGCGCTTGCGCGACGAACTGGGCGGCGGCGTCGGCCGTCCGCTGGCTCGCCTCGTCGTGCGCCCGTGGTGCCAGCGGCGGCACACCCGTGGCCTGCGGATCGGTGTCGTCGACGGCGTCGCCCAGGCCCTCGGCCGTGAAGATCACGACGAAGCGGTGCTCCTTCACCGGCGCGACCTTCACCGCGACGCCGGGGATCTCGACTTTGCCGAGCACCTCGGCCAGCGGCGCGCTCTCCTCGCTCGGAATCCGCCCGGCGCGGCGGTCCGCGATGTTGCCGTCGCCGTCGAGCGTGCAATAGTTCCCTCGGGCCGCTACGTCGTTTGGCCCCAACGCCATGCCGATGCCGGTCGCCTCCAACGCGCCACGACCGATCAAGTGTTCGAGCGGATCGTAGCCGAACAGGCCCAAGTGACCGGGACCGCTGCCGGGCGTGATGCCCGGCTTGACCGGAATCAACCCGCCGAGCACACCGCGCGTGGCCAGGGCGTCGAGGTT
>JAGQPT010000378.1 GCA_020426575.1 Planctomycetales bacterium | reverse complement strand
TCGACCGGCACGTATCGCTCGAAGAGATCGCGAACGGCGTCATTGGCGTGAGTCGTACCGGCATCGACGGCACGTTTGGCGACGGCCGGCGGCGCGAGGTCGGCATCGACCGCGTCGAGTAACCGCTGCGCTCCGGATGTCGACGCCAGCAAACGATCGATGCTCGCCTGAGCCTCGTCCGCTCCAGTTGCGAAGTCGTCGAGGCTTGTGGGTGCATCGTCTTCTGTGCCGAGCGACACGATCCAGTCGTGGATGAGCCGCAGGCCCGCGCGGTCGAGCTGTTCGGTGCCCAGTTGCGGCATTCTGCCCACGCCCAGCTTCGAGAGTCGGTAGAACAACACGGATCGTTCGGGGTGGCCGGCGGCGACGAGCCGGGCATCATCGAGCCCGAATGTGCTGTGCACCGGTTTGACGCCGACGAGGGCGGTCTTATCGAGGGGACGGGAAAAGTCGATTTCAAAGTCGGCATTGCCGCCGCCGCTGTTGAGGTGACAGTGTTGGCAATTGACGTGCAGGTAGGAACGAGCGCGGGCCGTCAGGTCGGCAGCGGTGTCGTACGGGTCGACCATGCGGGGAAGATCGTCGGGCACGATTTCGGCGTCGCCGGTGAACATACCCATTTGTTGCCAGGCCGCCAGTTGGTTAAGCACGACGCCGTCGTAGTCGTGCGGACGATTCAACTCGGGCGTGCTGATGCCGAGCACGTAGTCGGCAGCCCGCGAGTGACATACCATGCACTCGATGCGGCTGGGAATGGGCCAACGGTGCGGTGAAACTTTATCCGTGAACGGGTCGAACAAGTTTACGGTCAAATCTCCGCCGGCGGCAGGCACGAGTTCCGCGTCGGTTTGTTCGTCGTTCCAGCGGTAGCTGTAGCCGGCCCATTCGCCTTGCTGACGCAGCAGGATGCGTGTTTCCAGGCGGCGGCGATTCGCGGACACGCCGCCGTTCCCGTCTAGACCGTTTGCCGATTCGTCGATCGACAACGTCTGAACGAGCGCCGTGCCGTCAGGGAAGACCCAGTGTCCCTCGGCGACGAAGTCGATCGTGGCTTCGGCCGGCAGCGCGATGAACTGCTGTTTGTGCGCCCCGTCTGCCCAGCGCTGGGCATTGACCGAGTAAGCGACGACGCCCGGCGCCATCGCGTGATCAGTGACCGAGGTGAACAGTCCTGTTTCACTGAGTCGCTGGGGAAAGGGGACCGATTGTTCGGTCGGGGGCGTGGGCTCGAGATGGTACAAGCCTCCGCCGTGGTCGACGATGATGAGCTCGCCGTGTGTGTCGAGGCCGAAACCCGTGATCTGCAGTGCCGAGTCAGCAATCACGTCGTGCATGGCGACTTTGGCGCCGTCGTGGCGCACGGCCCAGATACGGCCTGTCGCATAGTCGCCGTAAATGTACGCACCGGAGAGGTCGGCAAGTTCGTGACCGTGGTAGACGACGCCGCCGGTCAAACTGCGCGAGATCGAGTGGGGGTGTTCGACCGTCGGTGCCGTGAACGGCGACGGGCCGCGCGGTCGGTCCGGCTGAAACGGGTGGTTGCCCTCCATGATCGGCCAGCCGTAGTTAGCGCCCCGCTCGAGCAGATACGCCTGCTCCCAGCGGTCCTGGCCGTTGTTGCCGACCCAGATCTGTCCCGTCGCGCCGTCGGCGCTCATGCGGAAGGGATTCCGCAACCCGTAACACCAGATCTCGGGGCGTGCGTCTTCGACGTCGACAAAGGGATTGTCGGGCGGAACGGAATAAGGCTGCCCGGCCACGGGATGGTCGACGTCGATGCGCAGCACGTTTGCCAACAGATTGGTGACGTCCTGGCCGCTGCCGAGCACGTCGGAAGTGGTGCTGCCGTCGCCGCTGGTGATGTACAGCATGCCGTCGTTGCCGAACGCAACATCGCCGCCGTCGTGACCGGCTGACGGCCATTCGAGGATCAACTGCCGCGATGCTTCCGCACACGCGTAGGGCGGCTCGCGGCCGACGGTGTAGCGGAGGATCTGGTTGTAGCGCTGGCCGTCGTGATCCGGGCTGTTGGTGTGCAGGTAGATGTATCCGTTGGTTTCGTAGTCAGGATGGAAGGTGAAACCGTAAACAAATCGGGGGCACTCCAACAGCAGGTTAGTCTCGGTGACGTCAGGATCATCGACCACCCGCACGAGACGGCCCGGTCCGTTCGTATCGCCGAGGTAGTGGATGATGATCAGGTTGCTCGTGCCCGGCTCGCGCTTGACGTAGATCGGCTGTTTGAGCGTGATCGCCGGGTAGGCTCGCCGCACGCGGTAGGGCAGCGGCGGTTCAGGCGAACCGATCATTCGGCTGGTCGTCAGTGGCGGACGCGCTGGTAGTGTCGCCGTTTGTTTTTTCCCACTTCCGCCGGGCTGCGATTCTTCGGCCGGCATCTGTCCAACCAACGTGGCAAAAATGAGCACGGTCGTGGCGGCGACGCACAAGAAGTGGAGGGGACGTGTCATCAGTCGATTCATAGGGTGAGGTCTCAACGGGGACGGCCAGCATACCTTCGTCGGCCCCAGCGATTAGGGCGGCCCATCGGAGGCGTTGCAACATTGACAGTCTAGCCGGGGCCAACTGAGGCGTAAAATAGTTCGGCGATGCCGGCGAGGGGAATTCCCCCGGGAGCTTTGCCGTGTCGTGGCCCGCGTTGCGAACTCCCGTGTAATTGCATAGGTTGGCGGCAGACGCAGGGCACGCGGGCTTGGGGCACCGCATCGCGATATTTAATGAAGAGGAACGTGGCGTGGCCAAAGACTTCGCACAACTGGAGTGGGACGCCCAGTTGGCTTGCGACTGGGAGAAGTTGCTCTCCTTGGCGCGGGACGAGGATTTGGACAAGGCGGGCGACTGCACGACCCAGGCGCTCGTGCCGCCGACAAGCCAGGGATCGGCCTGCATCGTGGCGCGCGAGCCCGGCGTCGTATGTGGTCTGTTCGCCGCGGAAATGACATTTCGCGCAATGGGCGACGACTTCACCATTTCCCGGGAACTAGTTGACGGCGCGACCGTCCAGCGTGGTGCCGTGTTGATGCACGTCGTTGGCCGGGCGGGGCGGTTGCTCACAGCCGAGCGGACCGTGCTGAACGTATTGGGACGGCTCTCGGGAATTGCCACACTCGCGCGGCGATACGTCGACGCGGTGTCTGGAACGGGGGCAAGGATTTACGATACGCGTAAAACGACACCCGGCTGGCGGAGGCTGGAGAAGTACGCCGTTCGCTGTGGCGGCGGGCACAATCATCGCAGCGGACTCTACGACGCAGTGCTGATCAAGGACAATCACCTGGCGTTTTGTCAGGGACAACATACCGGCAAGATCGAACCAGCGGCGGCCGTGCGCCAGGCTCGGGCATGGCTGTCACAGCATAGCTTGCGGGACGACGGCGATCCGCCTATTGTCGAAATCGAAGTCGACACGCTCGAACAACTTGTCGAGGTATTGCCCGTGCGCCCGGACATCGTGCTGTTGGACAACATGACGCCCGAGGAACTTCGTCGTGCCGTGGCGTTGCGCGATGCGGACGGTTTCGGAGTCGAACTCGAGGCCTCAGGCGGTATCCATCTGGACAGCGTCGCGGCGGTTGCGGCAACCGGTGTCGAACGGATCAGCGTGGGGGCACTCACGCACGGGGCCGTGTCGCTCGACGTTGGGTTGGACTGGGACTGACGGCCCGGGGGTTGGGTGCGCCGCGACTGCATGCATCGCAGAGAGAGCTGACGCGTGGCCGAACAAGCATCGCGGCCGCGTTCTGCTAGCAGATCGCGTCGGCTCGGCGAACCGACCTGGACGCGGTCGCGTGAAAGCGTGTAACTTACGCCCCCTTCTCATTCGGCGCGTGGGTCGGTCGACGGCCCCAGCGTTGCCCGCCACCGATATTCGATCACGTCCACGCGTCGACACATTCGCCACAGACACATTCGCCCAACGGATGCCGTACCTGCCACACCATCCCACGCGCGCCGGATTTCGTAAGCAAGTTGCCGCGTGCCGCGTGGACCTATCGGGAGTACCGATGCGAACGAAGCTACCCGCATTAGCAAGCGTTTTCTTCGTGCTGTGTGTGGCTGGCTGTTGCCATCAGCAGACGCAGTCGATCACGGACCCGTTCCTTGGACAGACAACTGTGCCGCCGCCGGGGACCGGCCAGGCCGGCGCGATCGTGCCGCCGAACCCCTACGACGCGTCGGCAGCGGGTTTCGTACCACCGGCCGTCGCTGCGCCACCGGCCGGTGCGCCGGTGGGCACCTATGCACCACAGACCAGTCCGTTCGTGCAGCCGCCGACGACCTATGCGCCGTCGACCACCTCGCCGTATCAAACGCCGTATCAAACGCCGTACCAGCCGCCGCCAGTCACCGCCCCAGCCTATCGCCAGGGGCGCTGGCGGCCGTCGACCAGCCTTGGCGCGGTCGAATCCGGCAGCGCTGAAAATGTTGCCACCACGCAGCACGCCGAAACGACGGCGGCGCTGACCATGCAAAGCGGCAGCGACGGCACAATGGCGACGACGGCCGGTGCCGTCGAATCGGAAGGTTCGGCTGTTCAACCGGCGTCGTTCCGCGATCCCCGCGGCTTCGATCAACTCAGCTCGCCGGGCGCCGCAGCAGGTGCCGGTGAAGAGCACGTCGCTCCGTCGGAAGAGTCGACTGAGCCTGCCACTGAGTCGACCGACTCAGCGGCCGGCGAGCCATACGACCTTGACGCGGCGCTAGCCGCCGCCGAGGCGGGGGCGGATTTGCCGGTTTCCCCAACGCAGGATGC
>JAGQPT010000033.1 GCA_020426575.1 Planctomycetales bacterium | reverse complement strand
TCGTCGAGCAGGCCGCGTTGTTTCAGGTCCCTGAGCAGCGCCGCGACCGGTTTGTCCATCGTGGCGCACTTGTTCGTCAATCCGTCGCGAAGCCCCTGTTCGGGACTCGTGCCGTGAAAGTCCCACCCCCAGTCGAACAGTTGCACGTAGCGAACGCCCGACTCGATCAACCGCCGGGCCAGCAGGCAGTTGTTCGCCAGGCTCGATGCCCCGGGCTCGGCACCGTAGTCTTCCAGCACGTGCCGCGGCTCGCTGCCGATGTCCATCACCTCCGGCACCGACACCTGCATGCGGTACGCCAGTTCGTACTGGGAAATGCGGGTGAGCGTCTCGGGGTGGCCCATCTCGCGGGCCTGTTGTTCGTTAAGCGCGCGGAGCGTGTCGAGGCTTTTGCGGCGCAACCGGCGATCGATGCCCGGTGGGTCCGAAACGTACAGCACCGGGTCGCCCTTGGACCGGCACTGCACGCCTTGATACACACTGGGCAGAAAACCGCTGCCGTAGGAGTTCTTGCCACCGTTGGGCTGCACACCGCTGGAGATCAAGACGACGAAGCCGGGCAGGTCTTCGTTCTCCGAGCCCAGGCCATACGTGACCCAAGATCCCAACGAGGGCCGCCCCGGCCGGGCAAAGCCCGTGTAGACCAGCAATTCGGCCGGTGCATGGTTGAACTGGTCGGTCGTCATCGAGCGGATCACGCACAGTTCGTCGGCCAACTTCTGCAGGTTAGGCAGCGCGTCGGAAATCCAGGTGCCGTTCTCGCCGTACTGGGCAAATTGGCGCGGCGTGCCCAGCAACTTCGGCACACCCGTGGTGAACGCAAATCGCTTGCCTTCCAGGTACGCCTGCGGGCAATCCTGATTGTGCAGCCGCACGAGTTCCGGCTTGTAGTCGAACAGGTCCAGATGCGGGGGCGAGCCCGTCATGTGCAAGTAGATGACCCGCTGGGCGCGAGCGGGAAAGTGCGGCGCCTTGGGTGCGAGCGGATCGACCGCGCCCGACGTACCAGCCGCCGAATCAGCCATCAACGACGAAAGCGCGATCCCCCCCAGGCCGATTCCGCTCGTGCCGAGGAAGTTGCGACGCGTGATCTGTTGCATGCGTTCGAGCCGCGGGTCCATCGATCCCACCTACCGTTTGCGCTAGCGCTTAAGAAACAGTTCGTCGAGATTCAACAGTACGTTCGACACGACCGTCCAGGCCGCCAGGTCCGCCACGTCGACTCCGTCGGGAGCCGGCCCCAGCGGGACCGTGGCCATCTCGATTGCGGCGTCGTGGTCGTCGGTGTAGTGTGCCAACGTTTCGACGTATAGCGCGGCCAGCGCCGCTCGCTCTTCGTCGCTCGGCGGCCGTGCCAGGCAGAGGCGAAACGCATAGCCGGCACGATCGAGTGTGTCGCCGTCCCGCGCGATGGTGCGCCGCGCCAGCCCCTGGGCCGCCTCGATGTAAACCGTGTCGTTGAGCGTGACGAGCGCCTGCAGCGGCGTGTTGGTGCGCGAGCGGCGGACCGTGCAGACCTCGCGGTTAGGTGCGTCGAACGCCGCCATCGACGGATAGGGATTCGACCGCCGCCAGTTGGTGTACAACCCGCGACGATGCCGGTCTTCACCTTCGCTGGTCGTCCAATCGATGTCGCCGCCGAAGGCCGCACGCACGCCGAGTTCCGGCTGCGGCGGCATGACGGGCGGACCGTACATCTTCTCGCTGAGTAATCCGCCGATACTGAGCGCCTGGTCGCGAATCACTTCGGCGGGCAGGCGGAAGCGCGGCCCTCGGGCCAACATCAGGTTATCCGGGTCGCGCTCGTACGACTCTTCCGTAACGGCCGACGATTGCCGGTATGCTGCCGAGGTCACCAATTGCTTCACCAGCGCCTTGGTGTCCCAGTCGAGTCGCACTAGCTCTGTCGCCAGCCAGTCGAGCAGTTGTCGATTCGTGGGCAAGTCTCCCTGGGAGCCGAACTCTTCACTCGTGCTCACCAGGCCCGTGCCGAAAATCGCTTCCCAATAGCGATTGACCACGACGCGGGCAGTGAGCGGGTTGTCGCCGTCGACCAGCCAGCGCGCCAGCGTAAGCCGGTCCGGCGCGGCGCCACTCTCTGCGGAGACAAAGGCGCTGGGCAGACCCGGAGTAACTTCGTCTCCAACATCCAAGAAGTTGCCACGACGCTGGATGCGGGTCGTTCGCGTCTTTTCGCCGACAAGCTCTTCCATGATCGGTACCGTCGTGTAGGGTTCGACCTCGTCGAGTTGTTTTTTCACGACCGCCAGCCGCTCGCGCACCTGCTGGAGTTCGGGTGCGACTGAAAGAAAGTACTTTGCAAGTTCATCGCGCTGCGCGTCCGTGCGGTCGCCGGCCGCCGTGCGTAGCACCGCCAGAACGCTCGGTGGGATCGACGCCAACTCGCCGGCCCGCGCGTCGCCTGTGGCACTCACGCGCAAAGCCGCCAACGTCGGCTGGGCCTGTTCGACGGCAATGGTCAGTCGCGAGCCGGCCGGCACTTCGATGGCCTCATTTGTCGGCAATACGATACTGCGCCACTCGTCACTGCTAGGTAGCACCTTCCAGCCGACTGGCTTCTCGTCAACCGGTTTCGCCTGACCGTCAGCATGCCGCGTCGTCTGAACAAATGCGGCGGCGTCGAAGCCGTCTTGAACCTCATCAGGAACCGCCGTCGCAAACACAATGTCGCGCGGGCCACCGATACGAAGCTGCTCGCTGGGTATCGGTGTCTCGGCGACGGTGTGCTCCCAAACCACCTTGCGTTCGTCGTCGAGCAAGGTAACGTGAAAGTCTTGCAGCCGTGCGCCCACGTCGCCGTCGGTGCGATTCCAGACGACGAGGCGGTCGACACTCGTCGGACGTCCTAGGTCGACCTCCCACCAGGGATCGGTCGACTGTTCGGTGTGCGTCGTGCTCTTGGCAGAGAAGTAGTCGCCGTCGGTGTTGCCGTCGATCGCCCGTTCGGCCGCCCCCTCGTAGGCCGTGCTGCTCTGTGTCGCCGTTGCGCCGGTGGCAACATTGTCGTCGCCGCTGAAGACCTGAACTTCGGCGAGCGAAAGGATGCGCTCGTCACCGGGCAGCGTGACCCGCACGTAGCGGCCACTGGAGCGGGCCGAGGGCGGCGGGGTAAGCGTCAGTCGGACCCCGGTCACGATGGCGTCGGCGTCTTGATTCGCCGTGTCCACGGCACGTGCCTCCAATCGCAGCGCGGAGAGCGTCGCTGCGTCCGGCGCGGCGAACTGGATCGTGAACGTCGTCGTCAAAGCACTCGCCGACCGACTGACCGCGCCGCCTGCGCCCACACTCAGTGGTTCATTCGATTCGAGTCGCGCCGACGTGGGTGTCAACACCTGCCAGGACAATTCTTCGTCGAGCCGCAGCTCCCAGGCGAGCTGTGCGGCCTGCAGTTCTG
>JAGQPT010000377.1 GCA_020426575.1 Planctomycetales bacterium | reverse complement strand
GGGCGGGTCCGTCGATGCAGGCGGCCTTCGCCGACGAGATGGCCAAGTATGCCCAGCGCGAATACGAGGCGTCTCTGCAGAACGGTGTTCCGGAAGCGTCCGTCCTCGCCGACCTCAAGTTGGAGCGGCAGCGCCTCAAGGCCGAGGTCGCCCAATTGCGGGCCGAGATGTGGCGGGAGCACTCCTACGAGCCCTTGCTGGTCGAGCAATTGCAGTGGCAGATCGACCGCCTGGCCGAAGAGGTGGTCGAGCTGAACCACCGCGTTCAGGAGTTGGAATGATCACGGCGGTTGCGGGATCAGGGTGAGCCGGGAAGTGTCGCCGGTTCGCCGCCGGCAATCGTCGAAATGGCGCGATAGGTGGCCGTTTCGATCGAGTCATTGATGAAGCTCACATGGCCGTCGCCAAAGCAAAACACGGCGCCGCCGGGATGGTAGCTGCCAAAGGCGCCGTTCTGGCGCACGAGAGTGAGTCCGGCCCCCGGCTGGGTGTTGAGCGGGTTGGCCGTGTTGCGGAGGCAGTCGGCGTTGGCCAGTGCGTAGCTCCAGGTGTTCGACGATTCCCATTCGTCGGCCAGCACGACCTCTCCCAGCATCATCGTGGCCGAGAGCCCGTCGACCACGTGGCGCGGCTCGCGTTGCCGCACATAGAGGAACAGCCCGTTGTTCTGATACTTCGTTTCGTAGACGGGGCGGTCCGGACCGAGCGAGCCGTGCACAAAGGCGTAGCTTCCGGTGGCGGCGTGGACCGGCGCGTACACTTCACTCATCGCGGCGGTGCGGTCGCTGGGGCAGCGGTAGAGCGCGACGTGCTCCTTGATGCCCATGCACTTGTCTTTGTCGGCATACCAGCCGAGGTCGTCGACGTTGCGGTTCCAGATTCCCCCCTGCCCGACTGCAAGCTGCGCGTACAACGGCTGTTGTTCGAGAAACGGCAGGATGGAAATGAAACCGCTCGCCCCTGTCTTTTGTTGTGGGGTGAGACCGGGCGGGCAGAGCGAGATGTTCATCGCGTCGCCCGTGTCATCGCAACCGATGCGCCCGGGAGGATACGCGGCGAAGACCTGCTGGTAGGCGTGGACGGCCAGGCCGATCTGTCGTTGGTGGTTGTTGCAAGTGGCGCGGCGGGCGGTTTCGCGGGCGGCCTGCACGGCTGGCAGCAGCAGCGCGATCAGCACTCCCACGATCGCGATGACGACGAGCAGTTCAACAAGGGTGAAGGCGCGGGCGGAGTTCTTGGTTCGCATGTCGAACAACACCGGCTTGGTTGCATAACGGGCGCCGTCGGCCCAACCCGTCGTCGCCACAAGGCATCCGCGAGAAACGCCGCTCGCGGCGGCGCCGCGCGCTGGTGCTCAGCGGCAAGTCCTCCGGGGGGCAAACTCTTCTCGCCGCGGCGATGGCACTGCAATGGACCGGGCGGTCCACGACATTCTACTATATACGTCGATGAACGACCGGCAAGAAAATGTGCGGCGAGCAGCAGGCGGCGGCGAGGACGTCACCGACCCCGAGGTATTTGCTGCGCACTACCGCCGGTTGTATCCCAATCTCAGGGTGATCGCCGACGCGATCACAGGCGACCACGGCCTTGCCGAAGACATTGTACAGGAGGCCACGATCATCGCGCTGGCGAAGATCGAGCGCTTTCGTCCGGGCACCAGCCTGGTGGCCTGGCTGTCGGAGATTGTGCGCCGCTGCGCTTTGAACCACGCACGCAAGCGCCGTCATCGGCGGACAGCCGTCACCGACCCCCAGATTCTCAGTGAAACGTCCCGCGCCGACGATCGATCGCCAGACACTGAGGGAGTCGTGTCCAACGGCGGCGAACTTGCCGCCATGCAGGTAGAATTTGACGACGAGGTCACGCGCGCCCTCGAACAACTTCGTCCCGAGCAGCGCTGCTGTCTGCTGTTGCGCGTGGTGAGAAACCTCACCTACGCCGAGATCTCGGAGTTGATGGACCTGCCGGCCGGGACGGCAATGAGCCACGTGCACCGAGGAAAAGCGCTGTTGCGGCAACGGCTGGCCGATGCGGGCTATGCCGGCCGAAGGAGCGACCGTGAACGATCCTGAGAGACGAGACTCGGACGAAATGGACATCGACGCGCGGCTCGAAGCGTATCTCGATGGACAGTTGGACGACGCCGAACGGCGCGCGTTCGAGGAGCGGCTGCGCGACGACGCGGACCTGGCGGCGCTGGTCGAGGCCGAGGCTGCCATCAAGGCGTCGCTCTTGAGGTTGCATCCGAATGCCGAGCCGTCCGAAGCGCAGATGCAGGACATTGTCGCGTCGCTGCAGGGACGAGAAACGACGTGTCGTCGGCGCGACACTCGCGCGGCGCGGCGCTGGCCGTTGCGAGTCGCGGCGTTGGCCGTGGCAGCGGCGCTGGGTGGGGTCGTCATTTCCACGGTGTTCGTTGGCGGACCGGAGCCGGCGCCGTTCTTTCAGATCCAACCCCTTGCGAAACTGTACAAAGAGGCCGTCGCGCAGGGATTCGAGCCTTACTACGAGTGTCACGACGACGAGCGTTTTGCCGCGACTTTCCTGCGTCGACAGCGTCAGCCGCTTCGTCTGCTCCCGATGCCGCAAGGGACACGCATGTTGGGGCTTTCGTACCCGGGGGGCCTCAGCCGCGACACGACAGCCGTGCTCTGCCGCGTCGACGACGCCGAGGTGGTCGTGTTCATCGACCGCTTGGATCGCGATGACCCCCGCGTCGCGGAGAACGACGACCCGCGTCTGAACGTTTTTCGCCAGGAGCGGTTTGGCCTGGTCTTCTACGAGGTGACTCCGCTCGACGAGCCGCGGATGATCTATCACTTTGCCGTTGCGGCCGAGGATTGAGACGCTGCTCGTCATCGCCGCCACGGCGGTTGTTGTTGGCAGCGTGCCGAGCACGCGCTCACGGGGCTCGTCCGTCGTCGCCCGTCGGCTCGCCCAACACAAACCGCTCGCCCGCACCGCTCGGCCCGTTGCCAACAAAAATGCGCTTACTTTTTTGGCAACTCTGCAAGAGACACACTTCGGCGTGACATTAGTTCACACGTGGAGCGAAGTCTCCCGGCGAATTCCCTGAGAGGCAGGAACGCCGGTCGAGCACCATGTGCCGCGCGCCCCGCCCGGCGCATGGTTGCTCGACTTCGGCAGCAGAATAGATCTACGCACAGACAGTGGGAGCGACGGTCATGAGAAGATGCTGCGTTATGACGGCGGCTGCTTTGGCTTTGTTGGTGGCGACACTGGGAACGGCGGCGCCCGGCCGAGCTGCCTTCCCCACGATCGCGCTTGAACCGGTCGTACAAAATGAAATCGTCGCACCCGTGGGCATCTCGAACGCGGGCGACGGCAGCAACCGGCTGTTCGTCACTGACCAACGCGGCACGATTCACGTGATCGACGGTGGCACGCTGCTGCCGACGCCGCTGCTGGACATTGAGTCGAAACTGGTGCCGGAACGCCCTGGATTTGACGAGCGCGGCTTGCTGGGACTCGCTTTTCATCCCAACTTTGGGCAGCAGGGCCAGACGGGGGCTGACAAGTTCTACGTCTACTACAGTGCTTCTCAGCCTAACGGCGACCCGGACGATCCCGTCAACCCGGTCAACCATCAGAGCATCGTCGCCGAATATTCGGTGACGGGCATCGGCTCGAACGTCGCCGATCCGAACTCCGAACGTATCGTGATGTCGT
>JAGQPT010000376.1 GCA_020426575.1 Planctomycetales bacterium | reverse complement strand
CCGCCGTGCGACCGAGCCGCCCAGCGTCAACGGTCAGCCGCAGCCGCGGTAGCGAATCGTCTTGGTCCTCGACACACACGTTCACGGCGTCGTCGCTTTGCAGGCCCTGCGCGATCGTCTGCACGTCGGCGCGGCAACGCGCAAACAGTTCGCCTTCATCGCTTGCTAGATAGCGCTCCAGCGCTGTGAGCAACCCAACGATCTGTTCCTTTCCGACCTTCATGCCGCGACCGATGCCGTGGTTTGGCACACCGTCGCGAAACAGGTCTGCAACGAACAATTCCGCCGGCGGCTGCCATACTTCCGCCGAATCGTCCATGTCCAATGACTGCAGTGCCGCCGAGGCGATTAAGTCACGCCGACCACAGAGGATTCCTGAACCGGCCGGTCCACCAAGCGCCTTGCCGCCGCTAAACGTGACGAGCGCGGCGCCCGCGTCGATGAACCTCCGCAAGTTGCGTTTTGGTGGCAATGCGGCGGCAGCGTCAACGATCACTGGCACATTGTGTCGGCTGGCTACGTCGACGACCGCTTCCAGCGGCAGTGGCGAAAACCCGTCCGCAAATGCCACCGCAACCGTCTCTGGCCCAATCGCGGCCGCGATCTCCCACGTCTGGGGGTCGCGCGTGCGCTCGGCAACTCCCACCTCGACCAACCGCGCACCCGCTGCTCGGTAGGCGTGGTCGTAACCGTTGCGATGAGACCGCGCCACGACAATCTCGTTGGCCAACCCCGCGGTGTCGGGCAGACGGTCCATCAGGGCAAAGTCGCCGCCGCAGATGCAGGCGGCAGCAGCTAGCGTCAGCCCTGCCGACGCGCCGGTGGTGACCATTCCCGCCTCGGCACCGGTCGCCGAGGAGATCACCTCTGACGCCGCCGCTTGCAGCCGGTCGATGGGAATGCAGGCCGACGCCGCAGCCGCCATCGCCTCGGCAACCTCCGCTGCAACCGGCGCACCCCCCAAGCGTGACACGGGCCCGGCCGCGTTGATCACCCGCATCCGATCGAACAGTTGGCGAATTGGCGTCAAGGAACAACTCGGCAGAAACTACCTGGTAGGCTTGCCCCGCCACGAGGCGCCGCGTTGCGTCTCGGTCGGGCAGGCCTTATCCTACCCTGAACATGCGCCCGGTTCTAATGGTGCGTCCGCGCTCCGTCACCTGCTCAAGGATTCCACCATGGTCGATTGTCCGAAACTGCGTCGTTGTTCCAACTTCCTTCGGGCCACGTTTGTGTTGGCGCTGCTGACCGCGTTTACCGCCAACGGTGTCGCCGACGATGCCGCGCCGCTGCGTTGGCGATTCACCGAGGGCGAATCGCTCGACTACGCCGTGCTGCAGCAACTCGACATGATGCTGAAACTCAACGGCGCCGAAGTGAAGATTGGCACGAAGATGGTCTTCGATATCACCTGGACGGTCGACAAGGTCGAGTCCAACGGCACGGCATCGATCACTCAAAAGATCACTCGCATGCAGTTCGACGCGGACAGCCCCTTCACCGGCAAGGTGTCGGTCGACTCCCAAAGCATTCGGAACGGCGCTGAACTCCCCCCTGGCCCGGTCCGGGACATCGCCAAAGGAACAATCGAAATGTTGATCGACCAAGAGTTCAAGCTGACGGTGGGGGCGAATGGCGAAGTCAGTGACATTGTGATGCCCGAAAAGCTGGACACCGAACTCTCCAAACGAGGAGGAGGACGCAACGGCCAGATGGGCGGCCTGTTTGGTGCGGAAATGTCGAGCGACTCCGTGAAGCAACTCATTCGACGGGTGGTACAACGGCTGCCCGACGACGGCGTCGCAGCAGACTCGGCCGAGTGGAGCCAGTCGTTTGTGGTGAAGATGGGCCCAATCGGCACCCAGACCTCGAATGTTACGTATCGATACGCCGGCAAAGAGGATGGACTCGACCGCATCAACGTCGAAACCGAGGTATTACTCGAATTGAGTGAGAACGGGCCCGCAGAAGTCGACATGGAGATCCTCGAGCAGGAAACCGACGGCCACAGCTTCTTCGATGCCAAACAAGGGCGGCTCGTCTCATCGCAGGTCGTCGAACGGCTGGTGCTCGAAGGCATCTTCAGCGAAAACGAAATCGTCCGCGACGGCACGAGCACTCTGCGCGTGGCACAGGGCAACAGCGAACAATTCGCGGCGAACCAACCCGACGCCGACATCAAGGATGCCGACACCACGGATGCGAATGATGCGGACGCCAAGGGCACCGCAGCCGGCGACGCGGGCAACCAGGCCAAGTAGGCCGGTCCGAAGGCGTAGCTGGCTTCTCCACTAGGCGGCGGCGTGATCGCTCCCCCAGTGGGCTGATACGTCCCAGCAGTGCTGCTGGACGTAGGGCCACGTCCGCTTGCACCACAGGGTCTTGTCCGACGTCCCCTGTCAAATTGGCAGACGGAACGCCGTTCGGAGGCCCGTTCCGGTCATTGTTGGCGGGCTGCTTCACCAACGCCGAAACGGATAAACCGCACTAAGCCTTTATCTGATAGCATATTGCGTCGGTCTATGGGGAATGGCGCGCCGATTGCTTTTGTGGTGGCCAATAGCGCCCACGGCGCGCAAATTGGCACCCTTATATCCCTCTGGCATTGGTGCCGGCGTGGATTAAACACATTTTGGCTACCTAGGATTCTCGGAGGCGAATGGATGATGGCAACGGCCACAAAGTCGCGAAGCAAAAAAACAACCGGCGGCGTCAAGCTGCAACCCCTCGGCGACCGCGTCGTGATCGAGCGCGAAGAGGCCGAAACCACGACCGCTGGCGGAATCGTGCTCCCCGACTCGGCAAAGAATAAGCCCGCCCGGGGGGTTGTCGTCAGCGTCGGCGACGGCAAGCTGCTCGACGACGGCAGCCACGGCCAAATGCAGGTCAAACCCGGTGATCGCGTCATCTTCAGCTCCTATGCGGGCGACACGTTCCAAATCGGCGATCAGGAGCTGCTTTTGATGCGTGAGGACGACATCCTCGCCGTCATCGAGTAGGCCCCGGCGCCTGCCAGTCGTACACTGCGCGACGACGCCGAGCCACCTGAAGGGGCGGTGTCAGCCTCGACCGGGCCCGACTCAAGACACGCTCAATCGAACACGTCGCCCCCCCGCAGCCAACGGACCGGGTGGGCGATTCCAACGAACTCAAGGAGACAATTCGCAATGTCGAAAATCATTGCTTTCGAGCAGGAGGCCCGCGACGCCATGCGTCGTGGCGTCACCAAACTGGCCCGCGCGGTCAAGGTCACGCTGGGCCCCAAAGGCCGCAACGTCATTCTGCAGAAGAGCTTCGGCTCTCCGACCGTTACGAAGGACGGCGTCACCGTCGCCAAGGAAGTCGACCTGGAAGACGTCTACGAAAACATGGGCGCCCGCATGGTCCGCGAGGTCGCCTCGAAGACCAGCGACGTTGCCGGCGACGGCACGACGTCAGCCACCGTATTGGCCGAAGCGATCTTCAACGAAGGCCTCAAGGCTGTTGTCGCCGGGGTCAATCCCGTGCAACTGAAGCAGGGGATCGAGAAGGCGGTCGCCGACATCACCGCCAACCTGGAAAAGTCCTCGATCGCGGTCAACTCTCGCAAAGAGATGGCTCAGGTCGCCACCGTGGCCAGCAACCATGACTCTGAAATCGGCGAGCTGATTGCCGAGGCGATGGAAAAGGTCGGCAAAGACGGCGTCATCACCGTCGATGAAGGCAAGAGTCTCAAGACCGAGGTCGAGTGGGTTGAAGGCATGCAATTCGACCGCGGCTATCTCTCGCCGTATTTCGTCACCGATCCCACTTCGATGGAGTGCGTACTCGAAGACGCCTACGTGCTGATCTACGAGAAGAAGCTCTCCAGCGCCAAGGACCTTGTGCCGGTGCTCGAAGCCGTCGTCAACGCCGGCAAGCCATTGTTGATCGTCGCCGAAGACGTCGACGGCGAAGCCCTCGCCACAATCGTGATCAACAAGCTCCGTGGCACGTTCAAGGTCGCCGCAGTGAAAGCGCCGGGTTACGGTGATCGCCGCAAGGCGATGCTCGAAGACCTCGCCATCCTCACCGGCGGAACCGCCCTGTTCGAAAGTCTCGGCATCAAGCTCGAGAGCGTTGGGCTTGCCGAACTCGGTCGCGCCAAGAAGATCGTGATCGACAAGGACAACACGACCGTTATCGAGGGTGCCGGCAAGAGTGCCGACATCAAGGCCCGCATCGATCAGATCCGTCGCGAGATCGAAAACTCGACCAGCGACTACGATCGCGAAAAACTCGAAGAGCGACTGGCAAAGCTCTCCGGTGGCGTCGCTAAGGTCAACGTCGGTGCGGCGACCGAAAGCGAGATGAAGGAGAAGAAGGCCCGCGTCGAAGACGCCCTGCACGCCACGCGAGCCGCCGTCGAAGAAGGCATCCTGCCCGGCGGCGGTGTCGCCCTGTTGCGTGCCTCGGCCAACCTCAAGCCCAAGGGCCTCTCCGACGACGAGCAGGTCGGCTACAACGTCGTGCTCCGTGCTTGCCGCGCCCCGATCACGCAGATCTCGACCAACGCCGGCCAGGACGGCAGCGTGATCTGCCAACGGGTCCTCGATGCCGAAGGCAACATGGGCTACAACGCCCTGACCGACAAGCACGAAGACCTCGTCAAGGCCGGGATCATCGACCCGACCAAGGTCGTGCGGACGAGCCTGTCGAACGCCGCGAGCGTCTCCACCCTGTTGCTCACCAGCGACGCCCTGATTGCCGAGAAGCCCAAAGAAGGCAAGTCGTCGGGTCACGGCGGTGACCACGACATGTACTAAGCCCGTTCGCACGCCGGTCCCCGTGATCGCCAGAGACGGTTTCCATAGCCGGCCCGACCGTTGGACTCAGTCCGACGGTCGGGCTTTTTTGATGCGGTGTTTTCTGCGCTTTAGCAGCGACACGCCGACCAACGCGCAACTCACGTCCACCGCCTCCCCAGCGGTCGTCATCACGATCGGTCGCAGGCCTCGTTACGGCAGGTTGGGCAGCACTTCGCGGATGAATTTCACTTGCGGGCTGCCTCCCTTTCCCACCAGGTTTTCCGGAACGTAGCGATAGCGTTCCTTCGATTCGGGAACACGAAAGTGATCGCCTTTCTGGTAAATGGGTCGTCGGTCCGGCATCGATCCGAACGCCCGGTCGCCCGCCGCCTGGCAAGGAAACCAATGCCCCTGTTCTTCGTCATCGACGAGGTAGAACTCCGGATAACAATGTCCCTCGACCCACACGCTGCGAGCCGGTATGCCCTCGATGCGACAAAGTGCGATAAACAGTGACGTCAGTTCCTCGCAATCACCCGTGCCGTCGCGCAGCGCCTGCCGCGCACCTTTGAGCGGACCATTGACGTACTGGATGTTATCGCGGACCCAATCGTAAAACGCCTCGACCAGTTCCCAATCTGATTTTCCCTGGTTTTCTTCAACAATCTGGCGAGCGATCTTCATGATGCCGCGGTCCTTTGTCTCGATCTTGGGACTGGGCGTCAGATATCCCCGCACACTCCGATCGCGTGAGGACGGACGGACAAGAATTGAGGTGTCCGCCGGCGGCAATTGTGCGTAGCGCGTCAACTTGAACGTCAGGATTGCGTGGGCTTCTTCGCCCGCGGTCAGTTGCGGAATCTCAATCAGCATTTGCCGCGACGTCGCCTCGTTGCTGCCAACCGGTCCAATCTCCCGCTGGTTGAGGCGTCGGACCGCTGGCGAAATGTCTTCATCGATGAGTTCCATTTCCTGCTCGGGCCAAGCCACCGGAGTCGGCGTCGTCCCTTCCAGTCCGCGGCATGGACCGCCCTGTGCCGTCACCGAGATCCCCACCTTGAGGTACTGAACCAGCGGCTCGCCCAACGACGTCCCCTTTGTCGACGCGGCATCCGGCTCGTCAAACTGCGACCAGACGGGAGAGCAGACACTGCACGAGAACAAGCATGCGGCCAACAACAGCAATGATGTCTTCATGGTGCAATCCGTGGTGAACTCGTCAACGGTCAGCGCAGGGACGACGCGAAATCGCAACAACAAGACCGCAGAAACCCCATTCCTCTCATTGTAATCCACGGTGCTGCGCTTGGGGGCGAGACTGACCAAATTTGGCCTCGTTTCTCCCCCAAAAAACGCCCTCGATACCGTCAACACGCCCCCCCACCTAGCCCTCGCTACGGCGAATCGACGCGGTCGAAATACGCGCGAAGGCTCGACAGCCGCCGTCGTGTCTCCCGGGTGAAAACCCACCGCACGACCGGTTCGAGAATAGGACGCAACAGGCGAGGGCGCACACGGATGCGCGAAATGTACGTCACCCGGCAGCGACCAGCGGCGAGTTGTTTCTGGCGAATCGTCGCCGCAAACGAAGCAAGCAACGCGGGACCGCGAGTCATGCGTACGGCCGCCACGCTAGGCCGCTTGAACGTGACGTACTCTGTTTCCATCGCCAATCCGCCCACGACCCATCGCGCCGCACAGTAGGCCTTCGCTCCCACGGCGGCCCGTGCGGCGCCGTCACAGAGCTTTGCCTCGCGCAGGAATGAGTCCCAAGTGAGACGCCGCGGGTAGTCGTGTATGAGGTCAAAAACGGCCTCGGAGTCGGCCCGAATCTCGACCGAGTCGCGTGACACGCCCATCTATCAACTCCCGTCACCGCTAATTT
>JAGQPT010000032.1 GCA_020426575.1 Planctomycetales bacterium | reverse complement strand
GCCGTTGGCCTCGAAGAACGTGTAGTCGAGCCCCAGCGGGAACGCGTCGTTGGCGTCACAGGCCAGTTGCAGGCTGTTGGTTGCGGCGTACTCGACGTCGCAGAGACCGTCCGTGTCCAGGTCCGCACAGATGGTCTCGTCGCAGGAGATCTGGGCACAGAGGATATCGACCTGCGTGGTGATGTCGCTGCCGTCACGAGCGATGACGCCGTTCGTGGTGAACGCGTCGGCGCTGTCGACCACGAGCAGCCCGCACGTGTCGGCGAACTCGTCGCAGTTCGCGGCGCCGCACGGCGGCGTGCCCGCAATGCAGAAGCCGTTCGTGCCGCACGTCTCGACGCCGTTGCAGAACAAGCCATCGTCGCACACTTCGTTGAACGCGCAACTGTTGCCGATGCTGAACGCGGCGAGCGGCGCGAACGTCGCCGTCACCGCCACGCTGTTCACGCAATCGGGGGCGTCGAAGGCACTGCAGAATTCCGCCGTCACGTCCGGAACGGCCTCGAAAAACAGCTCGAGAACGTCGCCTTCCTGGAACAGGCACGCACCGTTGACGCGGGTGACCGCGACACCCTGGAGCGTGCCCAGGAAAATCGGCGCACCGCTGCGCACCGCGTTGAGAAAACCGACGGTGCTCGCGACACACTCGTCCGTGAAGAAGTCAGGGGAAAGCCCAAACGCGGCGGCGTTGGCGGCGTCGATGTCCACGGTCGCACCGCCGCGATGCAGCACGGCAGAGAGCGTTCCACATTGCGGAGCGCAGGCCACGAAACCGGACTGCGTGCCGGCGGCCTGCATCAGATCGTGCATGGTCACGTCGAGCGGCTCGTTGCCGGTGTTGCGCACCGTGATGCGATACTCGACTCCGGCGCCGGGAACCACCTCGATCGCCGGTGCGAAAGCGCTGGAGTCCGCGTCCAGGCAGCGCACGGCCTTGGATACCTCGATCGAGGGGAGTGACTCACGTACCGCCGTGACTGCAAATTCCTCGTCGCCGAAGTCCTCATCGGCGCGCGTGAAGTACCGCCCCACCACTTGGGCCAGTGCGAAACGGGCCTCGCGCTGACTGTTGCCGAACTGCAGCTTCGACTCGGCGTGGCGGATGACGACCTCGACGTTGTTGCTGTTGACGTCGGGACCGGCACAGAGGGTCAACTCCTGGTCGATGCATCCGTTGGTCGGGTTCGCCAGCAGTTCCTGATCGGGCCCGCCGAGCATGCCCGGCAGCACGCCGTTCGTCGGCACCAGCGCGGTCGGAAAGGCGAAACTGTCGGCACGCAGGACGTCGTCGTCCCCGTCAAAATCGTCGTTGGGGTCGCCCCGAGCCGTAAGGTGCAGCGCGTGGAAGTCGTCGAGCGACATCAGCAGCCGCAGATCGTTGTCCGAATGGGCGCTGTTGGTGAGGCTGTTCGTCGGATTGTACTCGGCGATATTCGCGCACGTCTGCAACTGGATGGCGTACCCCTCAGCCCCGGAGTCGCTGTTGGCAATGGGCGAAATCTCGAAGCAGGCCTTGCCGTTGTCGTCCGCATCGTAGGGCACGGGAGCGAAATTCGGCTCGCCGAAGGGACCGCCATCCTTGCGGATCGAAAGTTGCCACGCGAAGTAGAGAAAGCTGTTGTCATGATCGACCCCGTCCAGGGGGTCGGTGTCCGGTCGAAATAGGTAGATGGGCCGAGCGACGTTGAAACCATTGGGATTCAATACCGTAAGGGGCTGCTCGCCGTCCCCCTGCGGACCCGGCGAGATTCCCCCGGCGTCCGCCACCTGGTCGACCACTGGAGTCGCGCCGGCGGCCAACGCGTCCGCGATACTCCCATCGAGACGGATGCCCATCTCGCACAGACGCCGATCCACGACATCGGTCAGCGCCGCACATCCTCCGGGCGGCGGCACCCAGTAGCAGTCGTCAGAGGAATTGATCGCGCAGTTGCTCGTGTCACACGCCATAATGGGCAGAACGCCGCGTGCAGCGCGCTGCATCAATTCGAAGTGCTCCTCCAGCGGATCCCGGTATTCACTGGAGTCGACGGTCGTCGAATGCGTGGACGACTCCCGGACCAGTTGCGTTGCCGCGTCCACGCTCGTGCCGTTCGCTCCGGCCGCCGTCTGCGCGACTGCGCCCAGTTCGGACCCGGTAACCATGCCGCCCAGCAGAATCGCCGCAAACTGCAGGCACAGTCGGTGCGCTTTACTTGTCATTGTCGTGTCGCCTTCCCCCCACCAGCCGTTTGTTCGAGCCGGAACGGTCGACGCCGTCCCGCGGCTCGCCGCCTGGACTGAGGTTGATTTTCTCAAGACAGTCGGTCTGAACACCCTCCGCGCGCACCGGCGCACTCCGGCCGATTGTCCAGAATTGCAGAAATTCCCCTCGTTCCCGACCTGACGAGATGGGCAAACGTCTACCGCGATCTCCCCGCTCCGCCACAAGCGATCGCGGTCCCTCG
>JAGQPT010000375.1 GCA_020426575.1 Planctomycetales bacterium | reverse complement strand
GACGTCGGCGGGCGCACCGAGGCATTTCAATGTCGCGATGGTGGTGATGCGCCCGTTCATGTGGGCCCGCACGGCATTGGCGACGCCGATCCCGCCGGTCAACAGCGCCGTCATGCCGACCAACGTCAGGAACAAAGTGACGTTGTCGAGAAAGCCTTCCAGCCCGGCGGCGGCGCTGCCCAAGCCACGAATGCGCCAACCGGCGTCGGGAAACGTTTCCCGCAAACGTTTGTCGAGTTGTGCTGTGGTCTCGCCGCCGGGTGCATTGGGATCGGTGCGCATATTATAGATGTGCGTCAACAGGCTGCCGACTTGGATCAGCTGTGTGTCGGGCAGCGCAGCGGTCGAGATCATGACGCGCGGACCGGCCGTCGCGAACGTCAGCACACGGTCGGGTTCGTGGGCGATGGTGCCGCGCACTTCGAACGCCGCCTCGCCGACGCGAATCTGATCGCCCAGCTGGATGTTTAACCGCGACAACAACGACGGATCGATCAACGCGCCCCAACGCCCGCTGCGTTGTTCAAAGTAAGCCGACAACGGTGCGTCGGACCCAAGCGTTGTCGCAGCCATTTCCACGGCGCCGTACAGCGGATAAGCCCCGTCGACGGCTTTAAGCTCGATCAGTGTGCGGTCTTTGACGATGCCGTCGCTGCCTTCGACCCGCGCCATCGAGCGGAGCTGGACCTGATAATTGACGGTCGCACCGCCGGCAGCCATGGCCACGATCTCTTCGTCGCTGGCCGGCCGATAGCTGAGGCGCGCCTGAAGGTCGCCGCCCAGCAACCGCTGGGCATCGCCGTCGATCCCGGCTTTGACCGCGTAGTTGAGCGACCCGGCACCGGCGATGGCCGCGACCCCCAGCGCCAGGCAGGCGAGAAATATGCGAAAACCTTTGATGCCGCCGCGCAATTCGCGCAACGCAAAGGTCCACGCGATCGACCAGGAAGTCGACCAGCCGTGCGTGCCCGTTGCCGCCGTGGTCATGGTCTATTCCGCCGCTTTGGCGAGGCCTTCGCCGGCGATCAAACCGTCGGCGATGCGCACGACACGGTCGCATTTCGAAGCGAGCTTCATGTCGTGGGTGATCAGCACCAACGTCGTGTCGTGTTGGTCGTGCAGTTCGAACAAGAGGTCGATGATTTGTTGACCGGTCGCGCCGTCGAGGTTGCCGGTCGGCTCGTCGGCCAACAGGATTTTCGGTTGAACGGCGAAGGCGCGCGCGAGCGCCACGCGCTGCTGCTCGCCGCCCGACAGCTGACCGGGATAGTGGGTCAGGCGATGTCCCAGCCCGACGCGTTTCAGCTGCTCCTCGGCGCGGTCGAAGGCATCGGCGCGGCCGGCGAATTCCATCGGCACGGCGACGTTCTCAAGTGCGTTCATGGTTGGGATCAGATGAAACGATTGGAACACGATGCCGACGTTGTCGCGGCGGAACAGCGCGAGGCCGTCTTCGTCGAGCCCGCTATAATCGGTGCCGGCAACGGCGACCCGGCCCGAGGTCACGCGCTCAAGGCCCGCGACGACCATAATCATGGTGGTCTTGCCCGAACCGGACGGCCCGACGACGCCAAGCGCGACGCCTTGCGGCACCTCGAGATCGACGCCGCGCAGAATATTCACCGGCCCGGCAGGCCCCGGCAGCGTCAAATGCACGCCGCTCAGTGAGATCGCGGACGCGTGGGAGTCGCTCACCCGCAATTGAGATGCATCCGTATCGGCAGTTTGCAATGCTGACCCCTGAGTTGACGCCGTCCGGCGTGTTATCAACATGATCGCTTCTGCCTGTCGATCGTGGTCAAATCGTGGACCCGGCAAGGCCGGTCCGGGGCAGCGTGCGCAAGGCTAGAGTGATTACCTTGAGTAATTACCATGAGGAAGCGTCCTTTGTTAGTCCAGATCGCTCACATATGGCACTTGCTACGCGGCGCGCCACGTCGCGGATGGACGGTGTTACACACTGTTACGTTGACGGTTCTGCTTACGATCACCGCGCCGTCTCTTGCCGCGCCCGGATCGATCCGAATTCTCGCGTTCGGCGATAGCCTGACGGCGGGTTACGGCCTTGACGATCTTTCGCTCGCCTTTCCGGCGCAGTTGGAAAAAGCCTTGCGTGCGAAAGGCTATGACGTGGAGGTCATTCAAAGCGGCGTGTCGGGCGAAACCACCACCGGCGGCCTCAACCGGCTCGACTGGTCGCTGGCGGAAAAACCCGATGCGGTGATTCTCGAACTCGGCGGCAACGACGGTCT
>JAGQPT010000374.1 GCA_020426575.1 Planctomycetales bacterium | reverse complement strand
TGTCCTCGTAACCGATATCGATCAGCGCCCATTGGTCGCCGTCGAACACCAGGTAGACGTTGCAGCCGATCCGCTGCCGGGCCTGGTAGTTCATTTCGATCACATGCGGAAAGATGGGCTTCCGCTTGAGCATGGCTGGCTGTGCTCCCGTGTCCTGTGGTTTTGGGATGACGCGCAAGCGGGGCGCATTCTCGCTGGGCGGCTCAACGGTTGTGGGCGATTGTAGAACGACGGCGGGCGACGGACAACCGATCGGTCGCACACTCCGCTCGGCTAACGCGGCGAAAGCCAGCTCGTTGACATTGAGTCTCACCAAGGGGTGCGTTCGAAGGGGTGCGTTCAGGACGAACGGGCAATGACAGTCGTTTCACCAAAGACGGGCGGAACGGCGCGAGCACGTGAACCGAGCGCGAGATTCCCGTGTCGGTCGTACGTCACTTCCCTGAAGACACTCCGCGTTGTACTGGAGCCGACCGCCGGTGAGCGAACGAGCAACACAGATTGAGAGCGTATTGCGCCAGTTGGCGTTGGGACCGGAGATCGTGGTGCCACTTGCGCGCCAGTTGCCGGCGGAGATCGCCAAACGCCGACCGGCGCCCGGTGTCTGGTCGGCCCACGAACATGCCTGCCATCTCCCGGCTGTCGAGCCGTTGATGCGGGGTCGACTCGAACTGATGGTGTCACAGCCGTCGCTTGTGATTCAGTCCTATGAGCCGTCACGTGATGAGCCGGATGATGCGCTGTTGGCCGTCGAATTGGACGAGGCGATGGACCGATTCATTCGGCTCCGACGCGAGACCATTGATAGGCTGCGTGATCTTGAGCCCAACCAGTGGGACATCCGAGCCGGACATGCCGAATACGCGGACTATTCTGTATTCATCATGTATCGCCACCTTGCCCTGCACGATCTGCACCACGCCTACCGTATTGAGGCGCGGATGTTAAAGATGGAGTGGGACGAGGCAGCTAGCGATTCCCCATGACTGAAGTCGTGGGCTATCTTCGTTCGGCACGCCGGGCGTCATTCATTGACAGTCAAGTGATCGCTACTCGCGTACAGGCCGCGCTCGTCGGTGACTGACAAAAACACCGTGATCGCGTGTTCTTTGGGTAGTGTGGCCGTGACGGTGTCGCCATCGAACGTTGCCGGCACACTGTGCCATGTGCGGTCCTGCCAGCGGCCGGTGTCGGTCGTGTAATGCAGGCCGGCTTCGACAACCGCGACCGGCGATGTGTACGTCGCCGTGACATGATCTCTGTCGCGTTCGATCGGGGCCAGTCGGGGCAGCGGCTCACCACCGCGCAGCACGTGGTCGATGAAGACATACGGTTCTGGCACGGCCCAGGCGACACGATGGCCATGCGGCCGGCCGACTTTGACGCCCAGCGTGACCAGTGGTGCGTCGTCGATTCCGTAACCAGCCGCACGGTACGAATCGCGGTACGCACCGAGCGGATAGCCGAAGTCGTTCGTGCCGTTGACCCACAGCGTCGGGCAGCGCGTTTGCGCGAGGTAGCTGATCGGGTCGAACCACTTGATCCACAGGGCGCGGCTATGCTCGTCGAGTCCGTCGATGTCGCCCTTCCAGGCACTGTCGACGCCGAGGTTGCCACAGCCGTAGATGGGCACGGCGGCCTTGAAGCGCAAATCGAGCCCGGCGACGAGGCTCGTGGTGTAGCCGCCCCAACTCACGCCGGTGATGGCCGTGCGCTCGGCGTCGACTTCCGCGAGCGACCGCAGCAGCGAATGCGCCAGCACGACATCGGCGATGGCGTGGTACGACCAGAACGTGTCGGCGTTTGTCTCGTCGCCGGTCGGGTCAGTGTTGACCTCGTGGAAGAGTTCGTCGAAGTCGGGCGCACCGTGCGGGAGCCGCTCACCGTGGGGCCCTTGACCGCGGAGGTCCATGGCGATGGCGACGTAGCCGCGCTGGGCCCAGAGCGTGGCCCAGTCGGTGAACGCGGTGCCGCCGCCGCCATGCACGAGCACGACACCGGGCGACGGCGCCGTCGCATTCGCAGGGCGGGCGACAACGCCATAGACCGTCGTCGGTTGACCGTCGCGCAGCAGGCCCTGGTAGAACACTTCGGTGACGCGGTCAGTCGTTTCGCCCCAGCGATACTCGGGCACGCGGTACAGCTGCGCGATGTCCCACGGGCCGGTGTAGGCGGGAGTACGGGCGTCAGCGGACACGTCGTCGGACTGCGGTGCCGCCATGCTCCGCTGAGATACGCTGAGCGCGAGCAGAATGAGTGCGACGAAGCGGAACACGGCGGAATACAGGGCGGCGCGGTGCATCGGCATCAGGCGGTTGTGACCGGATTGCGCAGCACGCCGATGCCTTCGATCTCGACTTCGGCGACGTCGCCCGGCTTGAGGAACACCTGGGGATCGCGAGCCATGCCGACACCAGGTGGCGTGCCGGTGAAAATGACGTCGCCCGGCACCAGCGTGCAGACCCCCGACACATAGGCGATTACCTGTTGGACGTTGAAGATGAACTCGCGGGTGCTGGAGTCCTGCATCGTCTCGCCGTTCAGGCGCAGCTTGATGCCGAGCTCGTTGGGGTTGGCGATTTCTTCGGCCGTCACCAACTCGGGGCCGAACGGTGCGAACGTGTCGAACGTCTTGCCGAGCAACCACTGTCGGCCCGGCTTCTGCAGTTGCCAGTCGCGGGCCGAGACGTCGTGGCCACAGCAGTAGCCGACGACGTGTTCGAGCGCTTGCTGCTCGGAGATGTTGCGACCGCCGCGACCGATGACGACGACGAGTTCAGCTTCATAGTCGGGCTCGGCGACGCACGCCGGCAGACGGATTGGTTCGTCCGGCGCAGCCACGGCCGAAGGGAACTTGTTGAAGACGACCGGTTCGGGCGGCGGCTCGACACCACTTTCGCGCGCATGGTCGGCATAGTTGAGACCGATGCAGATTACCTTTTGCGGGTTCGGCACCGGGGCGAGCAGTCGCACGCTTTCGCGGCTGAAGCCTTCGCCGCGTGTGGCCGCCGTGGCGGCGCGGGCGATCCCTTCGGGGCCCATATTCAACAGGCCGATCATGTCCGCGGGCAGAGTGTCGATCGAGTCGTTGAGGTCGACGAGTTCGCCGGCACGGACGGCGGCCGTGCGTACGCCGCGATCGCTTTGATAACTCACCAGTCTCATGGGCGCGAGGTTCTTTCCGAAAAAGTGTATCTGGACAATGCATCTGGAAGTCGTCGGCGAACGAGCAACGCCGGTTGCAGCAGGTGCGCGCCGGTCGCACACGCCGAGAACGGTTAAACTAATCGAACCGCCAACGGCCAGCAACCAGCATCCGTGCAGCAAGCATGATGAGCAGCCGTCAACTCCGACCGGTAACGGGGCCATGACATGGTTGCACGCTGCGGCGGTCGCGACGCTTCCTTATTCGCTGTTCTTTTTCTTCGTGCACCGCTCATTATGCACCTCGTCGTCGAGCGCTGCCGTGGTCCGCGTACGACTCAAATGAACACACATCTGGGACGCGACGGTGCATACAGTGGCATGTCCCGGCACGACGGTTGCAGCTGCCCAGGTCGGGCGCCACTGAAATTCAGCGCCACAGAAGACGGTGCGACATAGTCAGTCGCTACGGTTTCGATCGTTCCGACGCGCCGCAAATGCCTGGTCCGTTCTACGCAGATAGTATCGAGATGCCGCCCCGGGGGGGATTTTTGCTGTTTGAGTGGACTATTGCTCCCGCTCCCGCCCGATTGTCAAGGCAGGATTGATCCCCTATGCTGACGTGCCGTGGTATTTGACAGGGATTGTTGTCAAAACGCGCGATTGATACGACACGAAAGTTGTCGCTGACGAAGCGGCGAAGCGCTTCGCCGCCCAATGTCCAAGAAAACGTCACCCCGAACAGGGAGCATCCGAACATGGCCTACACACTTCCCGATCTGCCCTATGCTTTCGACGCCCTGGAGCCCCACATCGATGCCCGCACGATGGAAATCCACCACGACAAGCACCATGCGGCCTACATCGCCAAGGTGAACGCGGCGATCGAAGGGACGGACCTGGAGGGCAAGAGCGTCGAAGACTTGGTTTCAAATCTCGACGGTGTGCCGGAGAACATCCGCGGCGCGGTGCGCAACAATGGCGGCGGTCACGCCAACCACACGCTGTTTTGGACCGTGATGGCCCCCGGTGCCGGCGGCGAGCCGAAGGACGAAGTTGGCGCAGCGATCGACAGCGAGCTGGGTGGCTTTGCCGCGTTCAAAGAGGCGTTCTCCGGCAAGGCGCTCAATCAGTTCGGCAGCGGTTGGGCCTGGCTGAGCGTGAACTCGGCCGGCAAGCTCGAAGTCACCAGCACGCCGAATCAGGACACGCCCCTCTCGTCGGGCAGTACGCCCATCCTCGGCGTCGACGTTTGGG
>JAGQPT010000373.1 GCA_020426575.1 Planctomycetales bacterium | reverse complement strand
GACTCACATGCGCCCGCTGCAGAAACGGACGGACCGCCGGCCGCGCTGATGCTCGCCGAGCTACTGGCGGCGCTCGGCACACACACCGTACTCGTCGGTGACCGGCACGTGCGACCGGTGTTAGAAACGGGACTGCGACACTGCCGCATAGCCGGTGTCCCGATCGCCGTTTTCCCCGACGACGTGAATTCACCCGACGCGGCCGACCGTTGGTGCCGCGCCGTGTTACGTGGGGCGTTGGGGCAGCGACTCACGCACCTGGTTGCCGTTGAGCGCGCGGGCCCAAGCCACACAATCGATTCGGTCCGTCGGCAGGCGAACGATGAGGCGACCGTTCGCTGCTTTGTCGCCAGCGTGCCGGCAGATGACCACGACCGGTGTCACAACATGCGCGGCGAGGTGATCGACCGGTTCACGCCGCCGTTGCATCGACTGTTCGAGTTGGCAGCCGCCGAATCGTCGCCGCTCGCCACGATCGGCGTGGGAGACGGAGGCAACGAGATCGGCATGGGATCGCTGCCGTGGCGCCTGTTCGACGAACTCGCGCGACGGCCTGCCGACGCGGCCGAGAAGGTGCTTTCGCGTGTTGCCTGTCGCGTGGCCACCGACACGACGATTGTTGCCGGCACGTCGAACTGGGGAGGATTCGCCTTGGCACTCGGTGTGGCGGCGCTGCGCGGATTGTCGCGCACAGCAGTCGTCGACGCCGTGGGCCATCAACGCGACCTCGTCGAACGACTGGTCGACCAGGGTGGCGCGGTGGATGGCTTTTCCGGACGGCGGCGGCCGTTGGTCGACGGGCTCGACACGACGAAACATTTTGCGGCGCTGGCAGCGATGCACGATCTGTTTTTCACCGCCGATTGAGCGTCGCCCGGCGCGGCGAAATCCGGACAACGTGTCTCATCGCATAGGCATTTCGCGGCGGAGCGATTTAGTCCGGACGGAGCCGCGCGGCTGCTTGCTGGTGTGCCGGGTGAGCGCTACAATCGCTCGGTACGCGCATGAAAAGGTCATGCGCAGCGCCGACAAAAAGTAGTATTGAGCGGCAGGGCGTTTGGCGGGCGACAGGCACGGGAAGCACGAACATGAACATCCTCGTCATTGGCTCCGGCGGCCGCGAACACGCGCTGGCCTGGAAGCTCGCCGCAAGTCCGCAAGCCGATCGTGTGTATGTCGCGCCGGGCAACGCGGGCACCGCCGCCGATGCGATCAACGTCGACATTTCAGCGACGGATATCCCGCAGCTCGTCAAGTTCGCCAAGGCCAACCAGGTGGGTCTGACGGTCGTCGGGCCGGAACAGCCGCTGGTCGACGGTATCGTCGACGCCTTTCACGACGAACGGCTCCGCGTCTTCGGTCCGTCGCGATTGGCGGCGGAACTGGAAGGCAGCAAAGCGTTCTGCAAGAAGATGCTGCGGCAGGCCGACGTGCCCACGGCCGAGTATCACGTTTTTCGCGACGCCGGCAGCGCCGAACGTTTCGTCCGCGATCGCGAGGACATGCCCGTGGTCGTCAAGGCCGACGGCTTGGCTGCCGGTAAGGGTGCGTTCGTTTGCGACAACCGTGAACAGGCGATCGATGCCGTGCGGCGCATTGGCCACAACCGCGAGTTCGGTGACGCCGGCCGCCAGATCGTCGTCGAAGAGCGGCTCGACGGCGTCGAGCTCAGCGTGTTGGCGATCACCGACGGTCGCACGATCGTCACGCTGCCTGCCGCGCAAGACCACAAACGCGCCTTCGACGGCGACGAGGGACCCAACACCGGCGGGATGGGCGCCTATTGCCCGACGCCGCTAGGCGACGAGGCCACGATCGGCTTCGTCGAAGAACACGTGCTCGTCCCCACGATCCACGCGATGAAGCGCGCCCGCCGACCGTTTCGCGGTGTGCTCTACGCCGGGCTGATGCTCACGTCGCAGGGCCCGAAGGTGCTCGAATACAACGTACGCTTCGGCGATCCCGAATGTCAGCCATTGCTGATGCGGCTGCGCAGCGACCTGGTCGAGTTGTTCGACGCGGCCGTGGACGGCAACCTCGATCGCCTCGACCCGCTCGAATGGGACGAGCGCCCCAGCGTCTGTGTCGTCATGGCGTCGGAGGGCTATCCGAGCGACTACAAAAAGGGCCGACCGATCCGCGGCCTCAACGAGGCGGCCCACGTCCAGGACGTGAAGGTGTTCCACGCCGGCACGACGCTCGTCGACGGCAGTGTCGTCACCAACGGCGGCCGGGTGCTGGGTGTGACGGCGCTGGGCACGTCGATCGCCAAGGCGAAGCTCAACGCCTACACGGCCGTGAAGCAGATCCGCTGGGAAGGCGCCTGGTGCCGCAAAGACATCTCAGACCGCGCGCTGGCCGAAACGAGCTGACGCCCTGCTCTGATTCAAGAAAGATTCACCACGGAGGCACGGAGAACACGGAGGGAAGAAGGAGTATTCTTTGGGGTGGTTGATTGCACCACCGTCATATCTCTTTCGCGCTTTCGTCCTATTGCGTTTTCGCGATTCCTATGGCTTGGACGTCAAATCGTGTCGACTTCCGTCGCGTCGAATATGTCTCCGCCATCAGTCCGTTTCGTCCAGCAGGTCGTCGCCATAGCCGGGCGGGAAGATGTTGTCCCAATGGTCACCCGCCGGTGGCTTTTCGTGTTCGGGTGGTTCGCGCGTCTCGTCCGCCGCGGCGGTGTCGCCATCGGGGATGTCCGGGTTGTTGGACAACGTTGAAGTGTCTGCCGAGCGGGCGATTTCCCCGTCGGCCTCCAGCCCGAATTCCTTGAGCCAGTAGAGCACCTCGTGCTGGGAGACTTCGCCGAGCGGTTTGGCGAAGTCGACGGGTTCGCCGGCGCGCTCGCGGCGTTGTTGCAGAAGTTGCCCGAACCAGACGTCGCTGTCGATGGCCGTGGCCCGGCGGCGGCGGGCTGCCCGCTGCAGGCGATGGTCACTCGAGACGACGGTGAGTTGCCGCGGCGCCGAATCGCGGCGGATCAACTCTTCGATCAGTTCGTCGGCATCGTCGTAGTCGGCGGCGTAGTGGACCGTGATGCCTTCGAGGGTCGTCGTACGGGGCAGG
>JAGQPT010000372.1 GCA_020426575.1 Planctomycetales bacterium | reverse complement strand
GAGGTGAAGAAAACTGAGGCTGGAAAAACTCGGGTCGCCGGTCTTTGCCGCCGCCAGTTCACATTCGTCGGCCCCAGGGTACTCGGTATCGCGGTGACTGAGGTGATTGATTTCAAGGAGTGTGGCAATGGCGTTGGCCGTGGCAAGTTGCCGGGCCTCGGGGTCGCGCGGTGTCGAGAAGGTGAGTAGCCCGTGCACGCCGCCGTCTTCGAGAGCCTGTTCGCGCAGAACCTGCCGTACGGCGTAGGCGACGTCGACGACCATGCCGCCCCCGGTGCCTCCCGCCGCCGAAGCGACGATGAATACCCGCGGTGACGTCCGCTCAAACTGGCCACCGACCGTCTCGCCACTGGTGGTGAGCGTTTCCGTGTCGGTCATCTCCCGAATGGCGCCACGGAGGCGTTCGAGCAGTTCGTCGACGTGGTCGACCAGGGCGACGCGACCGAGTGGCCGACGCCCTTCTGTTTTGAGCGACCGCGGGATGTTGTAGAGCCAACGGCGGCTCAACCAGCGGAGGAACTTATTTTTGTCACCGCCGTAGTCCTGAGTGCGCCTCAGCGGCATCGAGAGTGTTTCCTGGTGGGCGAGCACCGACGGTTCGTCGCCAGTGGAGGCATGCACGACCGACTTTAGGTCCGTGTCGACATACAGCAGGCGAAACGCCCCGAGCGAGGCAGTGTCGCCAAATCGGTCGGCGAGTTGCCGGCGGAAACGGCGCAAGGCCCGACCGCCGGTTCCACCAAGACCTACGACAAGCGTCGGTCGCCAGCAGACGTCCCGAGGTGCCGTTTCCAGCCGCGGGAGGTCGGCTACCGGTGCCGCCCTTGCCGGTGTCGTCGCGCTCGCGCCGGCAGCCATTGCGGCGGGCACGTCGACGCTGGAGTAGATGTGGGGCGCTTCGACCAGGGTCGAAACGTCGGCAAATTCGACGCCAGCGCCGCCGTTGCCGAGACAATTGTCCGAGGCAATTTCGTCCGGAACATTGACGTCCAGAAGTTGGTCGATCAGTTGGCGGCAGCTCTCGAACCGCAGTTCCGGATTCTTGGCCAAGGCCCGGGCGAGCACTTCACGGTCGGAGGTCGGCAGCGAGCTGAGATTGGGTGGGTCCATCAGATGCTGCGATGCGAGTTGGGCTGCGGTGGTACCATCGAAAGGACGTTGCCCCGTTAACATCTCCTGGTAGACAATCGCCAGGCTGTACTGGTCGCTGTGCAGATGAGGCCGACCGTTGAAAAGCTCGGGAGGCGCGTACACCGGCGTCAGCGTGCTCATCAACGACGAATTGACCTGCTGCAGGTCGTTGACGAGTCCGAAGTCACCGACCTTGAGGCGGTCGCCGACGACGAGCAGATTCTCGGGTTTGATATCGAGGTGCTGCAGTCCGTGCCGTTGGCTGATGAAGTCGAGGGCGTCGGCAACGTCGCCGAGATGGCGGAGCAACTCGGGCCGCGGAATACCGGGTTCGCCGCACAGGCGATGTTCATCGAACTGATCACGCAGGCTCATTTCGGCCAATTCGGTGACGATGACGAGTTGGCCATCGCTGATTTCAATGCGTTCGATCGAGAGCAGGAAGGGGTGGCGTACCTGCTTGATACGTTCGAGCGCCTGCAGCTCGCGCATGGCAAGTTCGTCGTTATGGTAGCCGTGGACGATCTTGACCGCTTTGTAGAGCGAACCGGGTGCCAACGCCTTCCAGACCTGGCCATAGCCGCCCCGTCCCAAGCGTGTTTCGAGCACGTAACCGGGAATGGGTTCGTTGGCAATGGCGGCACAACTGGCACTGAATGTATCATTCACGGTCGTTCACCGTCCGCGGATCTGCGTTTGTCGGTCGCCGTCGACAATGTTGGTGACCGGCGTGGGACGTCCGAAAAAGTAGCCCTGAGCAAGCGCGAAGCCGAGTTCCCGACAGGTGTGGGCTTCGGCGGCGGTCTCCACACCCTCGGCCAATGGCACGATGCCCAGTTCGCTCGCCATGTCGACGAGCGTGGCGATCACTTGCTGGCGACTGCGGGGGGCTTGGTCGATGTCTCGAATCAACAGCATGTCAAACTTGAGAACGTCCGGCGGCACTTCGACCAACTCATTGAGCCGAGCCTGACCGGCGCCGAAGTCGTCGTAGGCGATTCGCATGTCCAGATCATCGAGTGACGCGCGCAGCTCGCGCATCGAGGCGGGGTCGGTCACCGCCGCCTCGTGAATCTCGAGCACGACCGGTTGACGGGGATTGATCGCGCGCACGCTACGCAGCGACTCGATCAATCCCGGTTGATTCAATTCTGTCGGGTGCGTGTTGAGGTACAGCACCGCCGGCGGCGCGATGCCGGCTGCTTCTCGCACACCCACCAGCCGGGCAATGCGACTCAGTTCGGCCGAGAGATTCAGTTGCGTGGCGGCCTGGAACATGTCGCACGGTCGCGTCAAGCCGTATAGCCGGCTGCGGGCGAGCACTTCGTAGGCCGGCGCTTCCTCGCGGCCCAGGCTGACGATGGGTTGAAAATAGGGGATCACTTCGTGGTCGCTGACCAGCTTGTCAAACTGGATCAGCGCCAGGGCACGATCGCTGTCCGACGAGAGATCGGTGCGCAGATCGGGACAAATCTCCCGGCGAACGCGAAAGGCGATGCTGGCGAATTGCAGGATGTCATTTTCCCGGACCGTGGCCCGATCGGTGACCTGAATGCCGTTGACGAACGTGCCGTTGGTGCTCCCCAGGTCACGAACCTCCAGGGCACTGGCGCGTGGGGTGATTTCCGCGTGGGCACCGGAGACGCCCATGTTGGGAAGCTGCAGGTCACTGTCGGGCCGTCTCCCCACGCGAATCGTCGACGTCCGCACGGCAATGCTGCGCAGCGGTTCGTTCTCGGCAACCTGGCCGAGGAGAAACCACGTCGAGGGCTGGCTGGCTGGTTCACTGACCGCCAGTGGCTCGCAGGTGAGTTGTTCCAATGTCGCACCCAATCGGGTTCTGCGGTGACGCGGCGGACAAGGATGGCGCACCAAGGCGCTTCACCCCGAAACCTAGCTTGCGGCACCGCGCGCGGCGCACGCCGTTCACGTGCGCTGCGGGTCTGCGGCCTAAGGCCGATGGATTATGCCGCCTGGAACGATTCGGAGGCGTGGCGGTCACAAGTGCATGGCCAACTCAGCTGTGGCGCCGTGAAGCCAGAAAAACGGCGACGTCCGATCATGCGTGAGCCTTCGCGTCCGGAAAGTCCCGCACGTCTGTGGCTTGCAGACAGTGGTGCGAGGCACGCTCGCACAGCTCCGCCGGCTTTAGCGGCGCGGTCAGCGGGCGGTGGGCGGCGTGAACCGGTTCACCCAGTGGGCGGTGCGGTCGAGGTACCAGTCGGGCCCATGCGGCGCGTAGTCCTCGTATTGATAGTCGCCGCAGCGTTTTGGCACGGCTGGTTCGATCTGTGTGCCTTCGTGCCACTCGTTGAACGTCGTGATGCCGATCAACTCGGCCCCCGAGTCAATCGCCGCAGCAAAACAGCGGTCGTAATACGCACCGTCGTCGCGGTCCCTGGTGTTGCGACCGTTCCAGGGTCGTATCCGCGTGTCGTCGTATCCCGGCGCGACGCAGGGAACGAAGAGCTTGTCATGGTCACGCGCCCAGTCGGCAAGCTCACCCCAATTGGCCGGCGTCGAACCGTAGGTGAACCCGTCCGAAGCGAAGTAAGTGTAAAAGCCGTCGAAGTGTCCGTCGAGAAAGAACTGCTGCTCGTGCGCTTTGACCCAAAGCCCGATGACGACGGCGTCGTAGTCCGAGCCGCGAATCGAGTCGGCCCCGTCGGGGGCGAGAATCGTGGCCCACTCGTCGGCAGCGGTGAGATATGAATCGTAGATGTAAAAGACCGGTCGATTACCACGACGGGCGTCGCGATACAGCGCTGGCTCTGCGCCGTACGCGTCGACGAGGTACTGGATGGCGTCACGGACGAGTCGGGCGTTGCGCCCCTGGGCGCCCAGATTCGGTTCGAGGTGGAAACAGATGGCGATGCCGTGGCGGGCGGCTGAGGCGAACAACGGGGGAAGTGCGCGGTCGGTGAAGCTGCCTTTGCCCCACCAACTCACGCTGATCACACCCACGCCGGCGCGGTGCAGTTGCCGCATGTGGCGGTCGATCGTCGCCCGATCGTTCGAGCTGTAACAGCCTAAGGCTGGATAGAAGTTCGCCCCGATGTCGTCGCCACCGGGATATTCACGTGGCGGTTCGTTGCGAACCGCCACTGGATGGTTCCAATGCACGTAGTCGCCATCCGTTTGCGGGTTGCCGTACCAGGGGTAGTAGAAGGCGTGGACGCTGCGGCTTGGAACAGTTGCTCGATCGGGGTCTGCCCCGTGCGCCGCCATAGGGATCAACGGGCAGAGATACAATGCAATGACGTACGCCAACCGACGCAGCGTGCCGGGCGAAGCCGATGCGTCTTGTACCGCGATCGTAGTTGTCATCGCTGCTGGCGTCCTCGGGCTGGTCGGTCAGGCGGCAATGCGCCACGGGTTGAGTACCCGTTCTGCAATGCAATCGGCGCGCCGTTGCTCAAGGGCGCGCATTGTCGGGTATTTCATTCGGCGGGCG
>JAGQPT010000371.1 GCA_020426575.1 Planctomycetales bacterium | reverse complement strand
TTCAACGACACCTGGACCGCCCCCTTCCGCTTTGAAGACGACGGCGCAGAGGCGCACCTCACGGACGTCCACGGCAGTATCCGCGCCCACGGCAGCCGAGGGTTCCGCCCGCACTGGGGGCCCGACCCCGTCGACGTTGATCTCGAATTGATCGACGCGGACGACTGAGCGCGCGGCACCGTGTCTCGCGGCGAGCAATCGGCAAAGACGCTCGCGTTGTTGCTCGAATTCGCCCGGGCGGCTGCGATCAGCGCGGCTAGGGATTGACGGCCGTGACTGTTGTCGATTCTTCCAGCTCGCCGACCCAGCGGCGAAATGCCGTGTTCAGCGTCGCCCAATCGTGAGAATCGAACACCGCCAGGAGCGTTTCGTCGCCGTCAGGGTCGTCGCCAAAGTTGGCGTGGAACAAGTGAAAATAGTCGGTGAGCACGCCTCGCTGTTGCATGAACATGCATAGGTAACGCGCCTGGGCGTAGTTCACTGCCTCGCCGCTACCGCGAAAGTCGTCTCCCGTGACCATCGACTCGATCGTGCGGAGTTGTCCGTTCGCCAGCGCCTGCCGCAAAGCTGACAACCGCCAGTTGACGCGGCCGACGATCCCGCGCTCGTCGTCAAAGATCTCGCACTCTTCGTGCAGCGACGCCAGCCCTTCATTGAACCAATCCGGCACCTCTGGAAAATCGAAGTCCATCAGCGCATGGGTCAACTCGTGCACGAGCGTGCCGCCGCCGGTGCCAATGTTCATCACCAGTGTCCGTTGAGCCGGCTTGTAGTAGCCGTAAACGCTCACGCCCGATTCGCCAAACAGCGTCTGCGTGTAGTGGTCGTAACTCTCTTCGCTGGCGAAGAGGTAAACGATGATGGGCGCGTTGGGGGCCGCGCGAAAGTAGAGGCGACTCATGGCCCTCGCGGCCGGACCGATCGTGCGTTCGTGCCACGTCGACAGGGCCTGCTCGGACAAGTCGCCGGCGATCACAAACGGCGCGCGCACGATCACTGCGCAGTCGTCGCCGAGCCGCCCCCGCACCGCTTCGGCCCGTTCTTCACATTGCAAACGCAGGCCGGATTGATCCGCCGGGACCGGTTCGATCACGGGAGTCGTCGGCGGCATGCGTCGCGCCGGCGCCATCGAGACATTACCGACGCGGGCATCGTGCATCGAGAGGTCATGCCCACCGCCCACCGTGGCATGGTTGGCGCTGGTGGCCGCAGGAGCGTCGCCGCGATACCACTCGGTCACGGCGAGCGAGGCCGTGATGATCGGCACCGGGCCAAGCAGGACGATTATCCAGCGCTTTTGATTCACGCGACCACCTGGTGCTACCGACGGTAAGTTCGACGTCGCTGATTCGTTCAGGCGTCCCCTGCCGTTGGCCAGCGCCGGTGTATACCGCTGCGCAGACGCTGCCGTGCGTCCATTCATCAATCACGATACATGTACTGTCATTGTAGCGCGGCGGCGGATGCTCTGCGAGCCGGCAGGTGCGACTGTCCCGGTCACAAAGGCGGCTGCGTCGGCCCCGAGAGCGCGATCAGACCGGTCAGGAAAGTTCTCCGGCCCCGGCGGCCCCTGAAGCCATGGCGCGAGAGCACAAATCAGCCCGGCAGCAACATCTCCCCGACACGTTCGATCGCGACCGGAATCCCCGTGATCGCGCCCCAGATGCCGAGCACAAACAACCCCAACACCGACAGAGCCAACATCGCGTCCCACGCGAAGCTCGGTGTGATCCGGCGGTCACAGCAGCGATAACGAAAGAACAGCGCCGCGCCTCCGAGCATCGGCAACATAATCGTTTGCGACAGCCCACTGATGAGCACCAGAGTCACGGGGTTGGGCAGCCAGAGGTAGAGCAACAGCGACACGAGCGGAAATGCCACGCAGAAAATGCGGATCCAACGCCCCTGGGCCGAAGCGCTGGCGTCGAGAACGCCGAAGACCCGCATCGCGTCGGCGGCCATCCGCGTGTTGGCGGCCGTGGCGATGAAGAACGTCGAATACAGTACCGCGACGGCGCCGAAGAGGAACAACACGTTGGCCCAATCGCCAAACACAGGGCCAAACATTTCGGCCAACACCGGGATCATCTCGCTCTTGTCCGGGTTCAGCCCCTGGCGAAACAACACCGCCGCGCCGAGCAAGTAAAACGCCACGGTGGCAAACGTGTAGATGGCCATCGACATCCAGCAGTCCCACCGCATCACCCGCATCCACCCCCGCGCCCGTGCCGCCCAGGCCTCATCGTCGCTGCGAGGTCCGGTGAATCGGGCATAACCCTTTTCCAGGCACCAGTACGGATACGCGATCAATTCGCTCGCCCCCACGCCGATGATGCCGAACGTCGCCAACGCTGTGGCCACGGGTCTACTCTCTCCGATGGCCGCCGGCAGGCGGAACGACAGCCCGTGCACGAGGTCGCTCCAACCGATCGCCCAACTCTCATACGTCTGCAGGGCGACGATGTTGAAGATTGTCACGGCCGTGAACGAAGCAACCAGCACCGCGGCCACCGACTGGATCATCCGATAGCGTCCGCCGACCAGCAGCCCGATCGTGACCAGCGTGATGACGGATGTCCAGACGGTGTCGTCGACGGTTCGTGAAGCAACCTCATGCTTGACGCCGTTGGCGGCCGCCGGCTCGCGCTTGGCGCTGTCGCCGTGCGTCCCCGCTTGCTGGTCGCCCGCCTCGGCTTCGGCCACCGCTTCCGCGACCATCACGTCGGGCTCTGCTTCAACCGCCCGCACGGCGGCGCTTTGGCGGACCGACTCGCGATAGTCGCCGGTGATCGGCACGGTCAGCGCCATCGACTGCCCGACGCCGCCGACGATGCCACCCAACTGCCCCAGCCCGAGCGTGAACATCACCAGCCAGTACCACATCAACCAGTTCACGCCCACGCGCGGGCCCGGCACGCTGTTCATGCCGTCCATCGCCGTGAGTCCCTGAGCGATGGTGTAGCGGCCGAACTCGATCTGCACGAACACCTTGATCAGGCATCCCAGCACGATCAGCCAAAGCAGCGTGAAACCGGCCTCCGCGCCGGTCTTGGTCGTGGCGATCAGTTCACCGGAACCGACAATTGAAGCGGCGATGATGATGCCGGGCCCCAACCGGCGCAGCGTGTCCCACGTCCCCCGTGGCGGGGATTCAATCGTTCGCACTTCGTCAGTTGCAGAGGTCGAAGCATCGGCCGACTCGACCATCAATGCACGCCGCCTTGTCGATGAATTCCGCCCCGAAATCACACTCGCAATCGGCGTGATTGTGGTCCATCCACCGACGACATACAAGCGTTTTATTGTCAACGTGGCGAAAAGAACCGCCACCGCCCGACGGCCGCGTCGACGATGCCAAAGAATGCACGCCTCTGGCGACGTGATCATCGCCGCAGTCGATGCCGCTGAGAATGCGTTCTAGAACTGTGCAACGTGACACTGGCAACACGCCACACAAGACGTGCTCGTTCACGTTCACTGCGAGAAGTCGCGTCTCAGCGACGCACCGTGCCCGCCGCGGGCCACGACGTCATGCGATCCGGAATCGGCCGCAGCTTCGGCCGTCGCGCACTCGTCGCGCTTGGGCCACCGGTCGACGCTTCAGGCATCACCGCCCCGTCCATCTCGACCGGTCCTTCGATGATCTCACTCGGGCCGTAGTGGACTTCCTCGTAGCCGCCCATCGCGCCGTAATCAAGGATCGAACCGCGCCGCGGCCCACAGCACGACTCGCCCGGCGCACCGGTGTACGTCGGGTAGCAATTGTCGTACGGCGAGTAGCAGGTCGAACAACCCAGCGAACCACCAGCAACGAGCGCTAGCAACGCTCCGAGCAGCAAACGGCGCATCGTGTCTTTCTCCGAGTGGAGCAACGTGAAACCCGGCACCGCGCCAAATTCATCGCACCGGCGAGCGATATCGCTGTGTGCGGCACGGCACCGTAGCGGTATATTCGGCGCCCTCCC
>JAGQPT010000370.1 GCA_020426575.1 Planctomycetales bacterium | reverse complement strand
GGGCCGCACGCCCAGCTTGCCGCGCTGCTTCCCGTCGGCGCGAAACACGATCGCCTCGGGGGTCACCGTCAGTCTCTCGGGCGGGATCTCACCAAAGTAGTCGGTGTTGACGACCGGGCCGAGTTCCACCTCGCCGCCAGCGCGATACGGCACGATGACGAACGTGTCGTCGCCTGGGCGAAACATCCCCAGCACCCAGATACTCACCAGCCCCGTTTCTTTGTCGAGCGGTGCTCCGCGGTTGGTGATCGTGTTTTCCGTAAAGAAACCGACCGATTTCACGGCGGGGTCTTGCTCAACTATCGACGCGACGTCCTCTCCGAACCAGTCGGACAGTTCACGCCGGCCCGCCAACCGCACGGTTCGCACCACGTCAAGCGAGATGTCGGTCCCCGAGGCGTTGGTCATCTGCATCGCCCGGGTCATGCGATAGAACGGGTCGCTGGGTCCGGAAGTGACCCGCAACGGTCCGTCGTTCATGGCCGGCGGTGTGTGCCAGTTGGCAAACTCCTGCGTTTCGCCCTTGGCGAACCAGAGAGAAAAGGGGCCTCCCTCGGGGGCCAGCCAGAGGCGGTCCTCGCCACCGTAGTTGTTGAAAGCCGCATTCGGTTGCCCCGCCTCGATGAAGCCGCGGTTGATCCAGCCGAAGCTGCGCCCCTGCTCGCCGCCACAGGTCGACGTCATCACACGTCCCTGGTACTCGGGGCACACGACGATGCGGCCCCCGTGATCGTTCACCAGTTCCAGCACGTTTGTGTGACCGGTCAAGAATGAGAGGTCGTCAGCATAGGTGTCAGCGGCTGGCGCGGGTCGTGGCATCATTAGCACCGTGGGAATCAGGGTAAGAAGCGAGGCAACACAGGCCACACCTGGCGTGAACGACCGTCGTGCTCGCCGGAATTGCCTGCATCGATGTAACGTCAACTGCAATGTCAGCATGGTGTCACTCATAGGGGATGTGTGGCGGGGAATCGCTCGTCGAGACGAACGCCTGCAGTGGCCGACGAACGCCCGTAGCAGCCTAAAACGCACCTGCGAAGACGCGGCCCCAGTTGGTATTGGCGGGTTGTGGCGGCGGTATCAACCGTACGCTCGCACTCTAGCCGCCCCGGCGCGGAGTCTCAAGCAGTTTGCGCGCCGCGCAGTGGCGCGCTGCGGCGAATGTCCGCAGCGCCATCAGACCTTGGTCACTCGAGCGTGCCGTCGTCGTTCACCGCAGCCGGGGCGGCAGTGGGCCAGCGGCTCCAAGCGACGAGCACGATGGCCGCGATCGCATAGCCGGCGGCCAGCGTCAGTAGCGTGTGGTGGGCCGGCAGGGCAGGCTGCCAGAGCAACTCCCAAGGGTTCACCATCGAACCACCTGGCAGCGGCGAGTGAATCAGGCCCAACAGGCTGCAACCGGCGGCCAGCGCCATCACTCCCCCGGCCGCCGCGAGACGCCGCTCCAGCACGGCAACCAACGCCGAGGCCCACAACAGGCTGGTGACGATAAACCCGCCCGAAAGCACGCGCAGCGTTTCGAGTTGTCCGGCGAGCGACTCAGGCAATCCAGCGACGTCGATTCCGGTGACCGCCAGCAGCGGATCGACAAACAACATGACGAGATACGCCATCGCCGGTACGCAGGCCAGCGCCACAGCCGGGTAGTGCCGATTGGGTGTGGCATGGAAGCTTTGGGCCGTGATCTCCAGTCCGACGAAGATCAAGACGGGGAAAATTGCCGGCAAAGGGATCACGGCATAGAGATGCCCAAAGTAGCCGAAAAATCCCGCTCCGCCGATAAAGATCGCCGTGGCGAGGGTGTAGGCCGCTCGGCCCCCCATCGCCTTGTAGGCGGGGTGCCCGATGTACGGCGTGGTCTGGATCACGCCCCCACAGCAACCGGCGATCAACGTGGCAACGCCCTCGACGGCGATCACCCGAGTGGTGTCGAAATCGTCGCCGGCCGCAGCGGCGCTTTCGGTGCAGTCGATTCCACCGACGACCGTGGCCAGGGCAAAAGGGATCACGACGGGCAAATAATGCAGTGCGTCGCCGACCACAGCGGTCCAGGCGAGCGTGGGTATGGGCAGCGTCAGTCCGAGACTCGGCTCGAACGGCGCGTCGTGCGGTGGCAGCCAGCCAGCCGCCTGCAGGGCGTAGTAGATCGCCCCGCCGATGAGCAGCCCGCCCAAGGCGCCAGGAATCCGTCCGGGCAGCGCTACTCGGGCCGTTAGGGTCGTCAGCACGACGACGAGCGAGACGATGCCGACCATTGGCGTGTGCAGGATTTCCAGCAGCGGCAGGAAGCTGATCAGGACTAGGGCGATGGCCGTCAACGAGCCTAACAGTCCAGCCCGCGGGGCGATTCGCCGGATCCACCCCGACCCCACGGCACAGATCAATTTGAATACACCGCTGAGCACAATCGAACACATGCCGATCTGCCAAGCGTAGTGTGCCGCCTCGTCGGGAGACAGGCCCCGGTCCTTACCAGCCAAGAAGGCGGGCCCCACGACGAAGAACACCATGCCGAACGTGCTGGGAGTATCAAGGCCTAAAGGCATGGCAGTGACGTTGTTACGGCCTGTGCGTTGGGCCAGCCGGAAGGCCATCCAGGTGAAGGCAAGGTCACCGACGAGCACCCCCAAAGCGGTGCCCGGTACCATGTAGCGGATAGAAAAAGTTGCAGGAACCTCAAAAGTGGTCTGCAACAAGCTCACCATGAGCACGAGATCGGCGACATTGTCTAACATCAAGCCAAAAAAGGCGTTGACGTCGCCCGGGGTGGCCCATCGGTAACGATTCACGGCGAGAACTGAGTTCTGGGCACGGTGTTTGCATTAAGGCGGGGTGTGGAGTGTAGACGGGAACCAATCGACTGTCAATTTGGCCGCTTCGGCCCCTGATCGCCACAACCCGAACTGCTACCTCCCCCAACCGGACAAAACTCAGCTTTCTGATAAACTTTAGGTGAAACGGTGCGTAGAATGCCTAATGAGTGCTCGCCCAACGCCCGTGGTGGGCGAACCCTTCGCGAGCCCCGACGTATGAAAATGAAGACCACCCTGCGGCCCCAAAGCTCCGACGCGTCCGCGCACGCCTCGGCCGAGCGATCGGACGAGGAGTTGCTTGCGGCGTATCGCGACAAGGGGGACCGCCGGGCCTTTGATACGTTGGTACACCGCTACGAAAACGAACTGTACCGCTACCTGCATCGGTTTCTGGGCGACGGCGCCATGGCCGAAGACGCCTTTCAAACCACTTTCCTGCAGGTGCACCTCAAGTGCGACCAGTTCGACACCAAGCGGCGATTCCGGCCGTGGCTGTACACGGTCGCCACGAACCAGGCGATCGACACACAGCGGCGCAACAAGCGTCACCAGTCAGTGAGCCTCGACCGTGGCCGGCGGCAGGATGCCCAAAGTGACGAAGTGTCATTGGTGGACCTGCTGGTTCACGATGACCAGGGGCCGGTTAGCGAATTAGAACAGATGGAGCGGCGTAACTGGGTCCGAGAGGCCGTTGCCAACCTTCCTGAGCAACTGCGTTCGGCCGTACTGTTGATTTACTTTCAGGGACTTAAATACCGCGAGGCTGCCGAAGCGCTTTCGATCCCGGTGGGGACGGTCAAGAGCCGGTTGCACACGGCGATCATGAAGCTCAACGAGGCCTGGACTCGCGGAGAACTGTCGAAGGAAGCCTAGACCACGATGCGCCCACTATTGCTCGGCTATTTGCTCGACGCCCTGGAACCCGAGGAACGCGCAGCCCTCGAAGAGCAAATCAGCCGCGACCCCGCCCTTGGTGTTGAACTGGAAAAGATGCGCGACGCGCTCGACCCCCTGGTCGATGACGACGAAGAGATCGCAGCACCCTCCGGATTGGCCCAACGAACCTGCCACTTTGTTGCCGCCCGCACCCAGATCGAGCGCGACGCCAGCCGGCACACCGGCAGTTCGCAGTGGAGCATGCAGGACATCGGCGTTGCGGCCGGTATCTTCGTCGCCGCTTCGATGCTCTTCTTCCCCGCCGTCGTTACCAGCAGAAACAACGCCCGCGTGGCCCAATGCAGCCATAACTTGGCGACGTTGGGTACGGCGATGGGAGAGTACACGAGCTTCTTTGGCGGTCAGCTACCGCCGATCGAGGCTGAAGGAAATCTGGCCCGCGCCGGCGTCTACGGTCCGATTCTTGTCAACGGTGGTTATCTCGACGATGCCACGGTGCTCGTCTGTCCCGCCTCGCCGCTGGTCAGCCGCATTAGTAGTTTCCGCGTCCCCTCGCTCGACGAGTTGCGCCGCGCTACGGGCGACAAGTTGCTCGAGCTGCAACGCAACATGGGAGGAAGCTACGCCTACCGACTTGGCTACGTTTACAGCGGCGATTACATATCGCCGCGTAGCGAGAATCGGTCGACCTTTCCCGTGCTAGCCGATGCCCCCGATGCGAGTAATTCGCTGAGTGAATACCACGGCTGCTGTGGTCAAAACACGTTGTTTGAAGACGGTCACGTCGAGTTCCTCAAGACGCGGTCCTGTCCGTCCGCCGACGGCCGCCAAGACGACCTGTTTCTCAATGACGAGGGTCTGCCGGCCGCCGGATTGCATCCGGCCGATGCCGTGCTCGGTCCCAGCGCCACCGCGCCGCTCCCCGCACTGCTTCCCGTGGGCCAATAAGGTGCCCTTGACAGCCGAATGTGTCCGCTAGCGCATTTCGTTGTGTCACTGCACTGATCAGAGCAGTTCTCTGTTTTCTTGGTGATCGCGTCAAAAACAGACAGTTGCCGTGTTCTCGCGGCAACCGAGTCAGTTGGCCTTCTGCTAGCTGTTCTCGCTCGGCCCCAGTGCATCGCTCTAGGTTGACGTGTTGCGCGCCGCTACAATCTGGCCGCCTTGTCGTGGACGTTCTTTTGTCTCAGGCGGGATTCGACCGTGCCCCTGCCGTTGCGCATCCATCGCGAATCGATTCGTAGGCACGCGCCGTTGCTAGCGGTCCTGGGCGTCGCGCTCCTGCTGCGTGTGGCGGTGGTGGTGATTCTGGCTGGAGCGGCCACCCAACCTGGAACGTATGAGCACGGCGAGATTGCCAAAAACCTCTTGGCCGGTCGTGGCTTCTCGGTCTGGTTTCTCGGCAGTGAAGGCCCCACCTCGCAACAAGCGCCGTTGTACCCGCTGCTGTTGGCCGGTGCGTACTGGATGTTCGGTGTCGACAGCACGGCTGCCCTGCTCGCAGTTCAACTTCTGCAGTGCATCGCCGGCGTCGTGACGGTCTATGCCCTGATGCGGCTCGCCTGGGCGCTGTTGCCTGAAGCGCGAGCTCTGGGGTGGGTCGCCGGAGTCGCCCTGGCCGTCCACCCCGCACATCTCTACGCCGTCGCGCACATCCAGGTTGTCACCTGGGCCACGATGTTGCTGACGATGCTCCTGGCCGTAACGGCCGAACCCCACGTCACGTCGCCCGTCGGGCGCCGCGCCGCGATAGCGGGCTTGTTGGCGGGCCTGATGTTGTTGGTCGAACCGATCCTCGCGCTGGCCATCCCCTTTGCCGCTTGGATGCTGTTTCGCTCTTACTTTCAATCGCCGCTCGTACTGCCGCTGCGTCACCGACTCTCCGGCGTAGCCGCGATGGCCGTTGTCTGCGCCGCGGTGCTCACTCCGTGGCTCGTGCGCAATTGGTGGGTTCACGGTGAACCGGTGTTTGTGAAGTCGACGTTCGGCTACGCCTTCTGGCAAGGCAACAACCCGTCGAGCTATGGCACCGACAAAATCCCCAAGCCGTCGGTCGAAACGCTGCGTCGCGCCCATGACGCAACGCTCACATCGACGCACCAAGCCCTCAACGAAGCGCGGCACGAGACGGTTTACATCGACGATCTGACGCTTAGACCAGGCGGATATGTGGGGCTAATCGGCCTCAGTGAACCGGAGCGAAGTCGAGTGCTCGCCCGCCGTGCCTGGCATTTCATCACTTCACATCCGGCAGACTATGGGCGGCTCTGCCTGGCGCGGCTGAGATACTTTTTCCTGTTCGATGAAACCAACCCGAAGGCGGCCCATTGGGTATATCGCGCTACGACCGTCGTGTGGCTGATCACGCTGGTGGTTGGGCTTTGGGGCTGGCGCGGATGGTGGCGGCCACTCTGGCCGCTGTTCGGAATTCTCGTCGCCGTCGCCACGTTTCACGTACTCACGATTACTTCGGCGCGCTTCCGTATGCCGCTCGAACCCTTCTCGCTGATCTGGTGCGCCGGCGCCGTCGTGCCAGCCATCAAGCGAGTTTTCGACCGACTCACCTCCGCGACGCCTCTGCGCGTGGTTCGCCCGGCCGATGTCGACGACCAGCAAACCGACTCCGACGCGGCGATCCTGCCAGGCCCCTTCACAGACGAACAGCGTCCGCCCGCTCGCAAGGCGAGTTGATCGCAAACGGCGGCCGCGCACGCTGCGGCGATGTATTTCTTGGCGTTGCAAATCCACAACGCGGTTGAGCCCAGCGGCAACGCAATGCCTGCTCTCGACGGATGTCGGCTCTCACTCCGATTGGCCGTCTGTGCCCCAAGCCATGAAGGCGTAACAACTTCGGCGTCTGGCGGATTTGTAACGGCATTTTTGTCAGTGACTCCGCCCGGTTGGCCCCAAACATGCATTGCTACAGGACGGCATCTGATTAGTGCTCGGCGGCGGTAGACGCCGCAACCTAACCCCGTCGGACTCATCCCCCTCCCCCTCCGCTACCGTTGCGCCCGAGCTTCCCCGCCGTCTCCTCGAAATCCCGCTTCTGCAATGCACGCTCGAGACCTGGTTGAACTTGCTTCGTTAGCTGCCGCCTATGGGCGGATTCTCATGCAGGGGCATCCTCCGCTCCCTGAAGAAAGTGTGCAGCAGTATTGGATCGACTCGAAGGTCCGGCTCGATCGCTGGTCGTCGCTGTTGCATCGTTACTCGGTGGGGCCCGGCGCGGTCGTGTTATCTCCAGCCGCTGAAGTCGCACCACCCAGTTGGTCGGCCATGCGCGTGCTGATCGAGGAGGTGTTCCTCAGCGACGTGCTCGCGCGGGTATGGACCGCCATCGGTGTTGGTATCGATTGTGTGCAGGGGACGGCAAACGTCGGACCGGTCGTTCGCAACGTCTTGCAGTGGCAGATCGAGTCGTGCAACCGGGCCATGCAGATTCTGCTCGACGCACCCCACAGTCAGTCGGCCGATGCCGCGTTGCTGAATCAGACCCGCATGGTGGCCAGCCGCTGGACCGACGTGCTGATCGGCGTCGTTTCCGTCGAACACGACCTAACGTCACTGGCATGTGATCCGCGTGTCGCTGCGGACATGGCCGGCGAATTGAGGACGCGAGCTTTGCGCGGCCACCACGACTCGGATCACGCCGCACTGATCGGGCCGCTGCTTGCCACGACGCGCGCACTTCCCAGCGACCCGAGTCCCAACAGCGACGTCAACGCGCGCATCGCGGCGAGTGTCGTGTCGTGTTTCCGACCAGCACTGTTTGACGGGGCCGGCGTGATGCGGTTCGGCTGGCTCTACCGCCTGCACCAGGTCTCGCTCGACAGTCAACTCATGATCAACGAGTGGCTGGGAGACGAGATGCCGCAGCACACGGGTGCGGCGAAACTCACCAAGCCCCCGACGCGTTGGTCTTACCGCCCCAACGCCGACGCTTGATGCCGCACGCAATCCTGCCCGCGAATCCCGTAAATCTTCGGATTGGCGATGAATGAAACGAGACGCTTGGGATTGGCCGGGCCGCGTACTCCCTCGCCGACGCTTTTTGAAGTTGCGTTTTTGAGAATTCATTGCGAAACTCGCAGCTAGCGGCCGTTGGGGTGGACGTCTGCTAGCCTGGATTCTCCCGACGTGTATCGATCTTGTAACTGAAAATCGCAACTTCAGAACTCGCGCTTCGGGCTGGGATGTTTTGATTCTGGCTGGGTTGGTGTGCGTCGGATGTGGATCGTTGGAAGACGCCGTTGTGCCCGCAATCTGAAGCCCATGCGTTGCAATGGCTAATGTGGTATCGGTGGATTGAATTCGCAAGTTTGCAGGCGAGTTACGCATGATGAAACCGCTTCGTTGTCTTGCTGTGGTTGTTGGCATTGTTGCGTTGCTGGATACTCCCACCGCCGCCGCTGAACTTTCGGCTGGGGTGGCGCGGGTGGATTTGACGCCGCCACTGGAGATGGGGGCGACGCTCGGTGGTTACGGCGAGCGGATGAGTCGGCCGGCGACCGGGGTGCACGATCGCATCTGGGCCAAGGCGCTCGTCGTCAGCGACGGCGAGCGAAAGTACGTCGTTGTCACGGCCGACGTGCTGGGCTTTCCGCCGCCGCTGAAGCCCGCACTGGTCGAACGGTTGGCCGACGCCGGCTGGACGGCCGAGCAGGTGTTGCTGTTGCCGAGCCATTCGCACACGAGTATCGAGATGAACGCCATCCATCCGGGCAACACGTTCGGGCTGGCGCCGCTGGGCATCTACATGCCGGAGTTGTACGAGTTGACGCTCGATCGGCTCGAGCAGGTGGTCCGCGAGGCGGCGCAGGCGCTGGAACCCGTGAGCGTCGGCACGGGCCGACTTGCCATCGAGGGTTGGAACCGCAACCGCCGGCGCACGGCGCAGTATGCCGAACGTGACCTGACGCTGACGCGGGTGGACCGGCTCGACGGGCGACCGTTGGCGGTCCTGGTGAACTGGACGGCGCATCCGACGTTCATGAGCGGCGAAGACATGGAGTTCTCGGCCGGTTGGCCCGGTCATTTACAGCGGACGCTCGAAGCGCTGATCGGCGAGGGCGTGAGCGTGATGTACTACAACGGCGCCGAGGGGGACCAGTCACCGATTGCCCGGGTCGACTCAGGCGAGAGCCACTGGGAACGGGCTGAGCGCTACGGCCGCGAGCTGGCGATCGTTTGCAACGGGCTGTATGTCGAGGTGACGAGCGAGCGCGACGTGACGTTCGAGTACGCGTTGCAGTCGTTCGCGGCGCCGCCGCGCGGCTGGCACCCGGACTTCATGCAGACCGGTGGTGCCGAATACGGCCTGAGTGAAAAGCTGCTTGCCGAGTTGTTGCCACGATTGATGCCCGGCGAATCGACGATCCCTGTGCTGCGGCTGGGCGATCTGGTGATCGTCGGCGTGCCGGGCGAGATGGCCGCGTCGCTGGGTCGGGAGATCAAGACGTACACGGCCGGCGTGACCGGTGCGCGGTTTCCCGTGATCGGCGGTTTGGCGAACGAATGGATCAGCTACATCCTGCCCGAGGATGAATACGAGGCCGGCGGCTACGAGGCGAGCGTGAGCTTCTACGGCGCGTCGTTGGGCCCGACCGTCGTCGCTGCCGCCAAGCAGGCCGTTTCTGAACTAACCACCGAGGCGCAGAGGGCACAGAGAAAAGAATAGGCGAGGCGGTACCACGTCGGCTCAACGACACGACGAAGCCGCGTGTGGGCGAAACGAACGCTAAACGCTCCCCATTCAACGTTGTGTCGTCGTGGTTCTACGGTGTCTGTACCTCTTTCCGTGTCGTCCGTGCACTCCGTGGTTTCCCCGCTTTGGCCTACGTGTTGAACGTTGTGCGTTTATTGTCGTGGGAATAGACTGACCGTTCGAGGGCGTGTGGTTCTCTTGATTTAGCTCGAACGCTTTCATGTCACGTGTTTTGTTGGCGATGTCCGGCGGGGTCGACAGCAGTGTCGCCGCCCATTTGTTGCTCGAGGCGGGCCACGAGGTGGTCGGGCTGTTCATGCGCCATGGCCAGGTGTTCGAACCCGCCTGCGCCGTCGAGACGGTTGCAGCGAGCAGTGCCGGGACGCGCCAATCCGCACGGTCGGCCGGGTCCTTGGGCAGTCTGCCGATCGTCGAACCGACGTCGCCGCACAAGCAGGGGTGCTGTTCGGCGTCCGACGCCGCCGATGCCCGCCGCGTGGCCGACCGGCTCGACATCCGCTTCTACGCGGTCGACTTCACGGGCGACTTTGACCGCATCGTGGACTATTTCGTGGACGAGTACAGCCGAGGCCGCACGCCGAACCCCTGCGTGATGTGCAACAACTGGATCAAGTTCGGTCGGCTGGCCGAGTACGCCGATGGGGTGGGTGCCGAGTTCATCGCCACGGGGCACTACGCCCGCATGGAGGGTGGCACGGCTGAGCGCCGGTTGCGGCGCGGCATCGACGCCGACAAGGACCAGTCGTACGTGCTGTTCGGCATCGACCGCGACGTGCTGCCGAGAATCATGTTGCCCGTGGGCGAGTACGACAAATCGACCGTCCGCGCGCTGGCAGGCCGGCTCGGACTCGGCGTGGCGGCTAAGAAGGACAGCCAGGAGATCTGCTTCGTCGCCCCCGGCGCGCACGCCGACTTCGTGCGCAGCCAGTCGTCGGCCGACACCTCGGGCGAATTGGTGCTCAGCGACGGTACGGTCGTGGGGCATCACGACGGCATCGAGTCGTTCACGATCGGTCAGCGCAAGGGCCTGGGAGTGACGTTCGGTGAGCCCCGTTTCGTGGTGCGGATCGAGGCCGACACGCGGCGCGTCGTCATCGGCCACCGTGAAGAGCTGGCCCGAGTCGAGTTGACGGCGTCCGAGACGAACTGGTTGGTTGGCGAAGCTGACTTCGAGCGAGCGGGGTATGAATTCGCGTGCCATGCACAGATTCGCTACAACAGTCGGGCGGCCGCCGCTCGGGCGCGGGTGTTGCCCGAAGGCCGCCTGCACATCCGCTTCGACGAGCCGCAGTTGGGCGTGGCGCCCGGTCAAGCGGTGGTCTGCTACGACGGCGATCGCGTGTTGGGCGGCGGGTGGATCGATTGAGCGGTGCGTCGAAATCTCGAAATTTGCCCGTGGGAGGCCACGCTGTGTGTAAACGTCTGTGCGTTCGCTGTCTCGTTTTGCTTCTGGGCGTCGTACTGATGATAAGTGCCGGTGGAAGGGTTCCAGCCGACGAGCCTGTGGTCAAACGTGTCGTCGTGATTGCCCACCGCACGGCTCACCGCGAGCATCCGGAGAATTCACTCGCGGGGATTGCCGCAGCGGCGGAGATGGGTTGCGACTACGTCGAGCTGGACGTCCGCCAGACCAGCGACGGCGCGCTGGTGTTGATGCACGACAGTTCGGTCGATCGCGTCACGAACGGCCACGGCAAAGTGGCTGATCTGACGCTTGCCGAGATCAAGGCGCTGCGGCTCAATCACCGTGGCGACGGCGACACGGCGGCGCAGCGGATCCCCACGTTCGACGAGGCGCTGGCCGCACTGGGGGATCACCTGCAGTTGTACCTCGATCACAAGGAGGCACCCGAGGACATGGTCGTCGGGATGCTCGGCCGGCACGACATGATCGCCCGCACGGCGGTGTACAGTTCGCCGGAGGAGTTGGCGCGGTTCCGAGCGCTCACCGACGGCTTGCGTCTGATGACACCGCACCCCGACGATGAAGCGCAGATGCGTGCGTGGCGCGAGGGGTTTCATGCAGACGTCTTCGACGGTGGCGGCGATGAGTGGACCGCCGCGAGCGTGGCGGCGGCGCACCAGCTCGGCGTGCAGGTTTGGGTCGATTGCCTGGGCGGTGAGGACAATGTCGAGGGTTGGCGGCACGCCGTGGAGATCGGCGTCGACGGCATCCAGTCGGATCGCCCAGCCGAGCTGATTGCGTTTCTCGAGGGGATGGGACGTCGCTAACGCAGGATTGCGACGGCGCTAACGCACGTCTTCGCCGGCCAGGTGATAGATGGCGAGTTGCCGGCCGTCGGGATCCTTAAGCTCCTGCACCTCGAAGATGCCTTCGACCGCCACGGGACGGACCGAGAAGTCGGTCGATTTGTCGCCGACCATCTCGACGACGATGCAGTCGAACAGCGCAGCACCGGGGCCGAAGCAGCACTGCATGTTGTCGCGGACGAGGACAAACTGTTGCAGGCCCGTCTGCTGGTAGCCGGGAAGGATGAACCCGCGGATGCGGATGCGTTCGCCGTCGAGAACGTCGAGCCGCTCGGTGCGCTTCGACTCGACGAATGGCTCGTCTTTTTCCAGGTCGAGCTTGATGTCGTCGAAGGTGACTTCGACGGGGTTTGCCGACGGTTTGGCCGCGGGAACGGGGGAACGCCGCTTTGTCGGTTCGGCCGACGGGCTGCGCGCGGTGCCGGAAGCCGCGTTGTCGGTGGCGACGTTGTTGGATGCAGCGTTTGCTGGTGGAGCGCTTTGCGGCGCAGCGTTATCAGGGGCCGCCGCGTTTGGCGACTTGGTCTGCGCTTCAGCTTGTGGTTGTCCGGTCGGCAGGGTGGACGACGTACTGGTCGTTGGCGGTCCGCCCTCTGCGCGCGGAGAATTCTCTGCATCGCCTGGAGGCGCGTCGCAGCCGCCCACCGCAAAGAACATCGCCAGCGCGGCGACGATGGCTGCGTGAGAGCGAAACTCAGGTTTCTGCATGATCATTCAATCCCGACGGCATCGAGGTGGTAGACGACGGTACCGAGGTCTTCGACTCCCACACCGGGGCGAACATGGAATCGGCCCCAGACGCCTCGCGACCACATCGAATAATCGGTCGTCTCGCCGTCGAGCAGCGACACCTGGATCATATCGGTGAGTTTCGGTTGACCACCGAAGCAACAGGTCCCCTGATCGGGCACGAGAATGAATTTCTGGATGCCGCTGCGGCTGCCGCCCGGTGTCGACGGGTGGATGTAACCCTTGATGAAGACATCAGTACCGTCCCAGTCCTTCACGTCGGCGGGCAGCAGTTGGCCAGGCGGAGCGTCGCGGGGAGGCTGCAGTTGGCGGAATGAAAGCCGCTCAAAACCTTCGGGGACTTCGGTCGCATAGACGAAGCTGGCCCAACTGACGCCGCAGACCAGTAACAGGCTTGAAATCACCAGCGCTGCCTTGGCCACGCCGAGGCCGATCAGCTCGTCGCTGCGACGGCGGATCCGCCAGACGGCCAAAATGCTGAGGGCCACGGCGGCAATGGAAATCGGCAACGTGGCCACGTTGAGCAGCACGACTCCTGAGAGCAAACTGAGCACGAGCGCCACAATTGCCAGCGAGCTGATGGCGCGATAGTCCTCGACGACGACATCGTCGTCCTGGTACGACGAACGCAGGTCTTGATCGGTCATGGTCGACATGGCAACAGCTTCACTCGTTTTCGACAATAACGCGTCTTGGCAGCGACACGATTTGGAAACGGCTCAACTCAACGACGCGATTCGGCAAACCCGACCGGCGGTTCCGCCCCGAGGGGACGTTTCCCACACTGCCGATCATTGGCATCACCCGCGCCGGTGTTTCCATTCTATCCGACTATTTTGTACGGGGCGGAGGGGCGGGGCGTTCGCCTGGGGGGCAGGCGGACGGCTCAGCCGTGTTGTCCTGACCGGCGGTTTCCCACCAGCAGCAGGATAAACAGGCCAAACAGCAGCAAGCCGGCGATCGGCAGCAGCGCGAGCAGTCCGACCCCGCCGACGGTGGCCACTTTGTCGCCCCGGGGTGCTGACTGGCCGTCACGTTCGGCCGGCGCGGTGGTGGCAACTTTGGCGGCCGCGGCATCTGACGACTCGGTCGACATTGCGGCGGGTTCTTCGCGTGTTGGGGAAGCGGCCGTGTCGCTGGCGGCCGGCGGCGCCGCAGCCGCCGGGGCGGTTGTTTGTTCGTCCGCCCGTTGTGCGCCAGTCGTGGCCGTGGTGGCAGCGGACGTGTCAACAGCGGCATCGGAGTCGGAGGGCTCATTGCTCGAGGCACTGGTGTTCGAGGCGTCGCCTGCCGCTCCGACATCGGCCGACTGCGCGTCAGTAGTCTGTGGTTCGGTAGTCTGCGCGTCAGACGTCTGCGCGGCCGGCGTGCTCGCATCGGTCGTGCTGGCGCTGGCCGTCGTTGCCGGTGGCGCCGCCTTGACGGGGAAGAACGTGTTGGCTCGTTTGTAGGCGTCGGGATCGACTTGGGCGAGTTCCTTGAGATCGCTGTCGACCTTCGACTGCAGGGCCCGCAGGTAGTGGATTACCGGCACACGCACCCAACTCGATTCGGTGTCGGCCTCCTTGTAGAGCGTGACCAACTCGTCGACGACCGACCAGTCTTCCCAGCGGGCCAGGTCGGGAATCACCAGGTCGGCCAAGGTCGGTCGATTCAGCATCAGCCGCATCGCGGCCAGCAACCGTTCGCGGTCGACGGCGTGCTGTTCCTGACCGTGGAAACGCAGCGCCATGATCGCCGCGTAGGTGTCAGTGTACTCGGCATCGGGATTGGCCAAGTAGAGTTCTTCGACGAGGGGCAGTCCGTCGTTGCCGTTGAGCGTAAGGTAGCAGGCGATCAAGGCGTCGAGCGCCGACTTCGTCTCGCGGTCTTCGGAGCGGATCATCTCGGCGAGCATCGGCACGTCGGCCTCGCTGCCGCAGATACCCAGCATCGTCAGGTACAGACGGCGGCGGCTCGACACGACGTCGTTGTTCTGGATCCAGGCGACCAACTGGTCGTGATCCATCTGGTCCTTGAGTTCACCGACTTCGGCATAGGGCGCCTTGGCAAATTCGTCGTAGGCGTCCTGGGCCAGCATGGGATCACTGTGTTCGAAATACTGTTGAAAAAACGCCAGCCGCTCGCCCCCCTTCGCCGGCAGGCCGGGAAGCTGGCTCACGTAATCGACCGCCTCATCGGTCAGGACGATCGGCGTGCCCCAGTCGAGGCTGGGACCTTCGATTCCCAGCAACAGATAGGTCGACTCTGGTTTGGGCTGACCGAAAAACAGCACCTCGATTTCCTCGGTGTCACCGAGCAGCTCTTCGCCCTTGAGCACCTTGTCGATGTGGAAACGGGTTTTGCCCTGTACGGGCGGAGCCGCGGCGTCGCCGTCCGCAGCGGTTTCGACCGCTGCAGTGCCGCCTTCGGCGGGGACGATCTTTGCAAGCACGACGGCCGATGCGCCGGCGATCTCCTCGCCGAGCGTCTGGGTCACGGTGCCGCAAAACGGACAGGCCGACGCCACCGGTGGCAACGGCGTGGCGGCAATGGCCACTAGCAGCCCGGCGAGCAGCAGTGCGGTTCGCATTGGCAGTTCCAGCCGTCGGCCTCGATGGATCGATGACATGTTTCAACTTCCTTCCACTCAGGAGGCAAGATTCTCGGATGCGACGACCACTGCCGCGGACCACAACCACGTGGGACTCCCAGGCTCAACGGCTGGGTCCACGTGGGGGGTTGGCCGTCGAGGGCGGCGTGGGGGAACCGATGTCAGTTATTGTACCATTTTCCGGCTCGTTGCGACGCCCGCCTCAGGGTGCGTCGCCGAGTGCCTTCGAGACGTCTGTGCGATACGCGGCCAGCGCCGGCACGATGCCCGCAGCGGTCGCCAGCACGATCAAACCCGGGATCAGGGCGAGCTCGACAATTTGAAATTGGAAAAAACCGATCGAGACGCCGGTCTGCGCCACGATCAGCGGGTTGAGAAGGGCAACGAGTCCGTGTCCGATCAGCAGCCCTGCCACGCCGCCGACCAGTGACAGCAGCAGCGACTCGAAGAGGATGACGAACATCACGGTTTGCCGACCGGCGCCGAGGGCCCGCATCACGGCGATGTCGCGGCGACGGTCGTTCATCGTGTTGTAGATGCTCACCATGATGCCGACGCCGGCAACGACAACGACCAGCACGGCCAGTCCGACAAGCAGCAGCTTGAGGTTGCCGACGAGCCCTTCGAACAGGGTGTTGATTTCCTGCACCGGGTAGACGGCCATCGCCCGGGGATCGCGCTGCAAGACCTTGGGGATCGTCAGCCCGCCGGTGAGATCGGTCCGCACCAGGATGGCCGTCACCTCGCGGAGCTCTTTGGGCAACGGTTCGTGGTGGTGGTCGTGGCCATGTCCGTGGTCATGCTCGTCATGATCATGCGCATCGTGATCATGCGCATCATGGTCGTGATCGTCATGTTCATCGTGGGCATGTTCATCGTGGTCGTGCCCGTCTTCGGCGTGATCACGCTCGTCATGTTCATCTTCGCGGTGTTCATCGGCGGCGTCTTCACCGGTTGACGAGTTTGCGGCCGCCGGGGCAGCGGTCGTCTCCACGGCCTCATCGTGCTCGTGCTCGTCATGCACTTCGTCGTCATGCCCTTCGTGGGCATGGTCGTCGTGGTCGTGATCGTCGGCATGTTCGTGGTCATGCTCCGCGTCATGATCGTGGCCGTCTTCGTGGGCGTGATCATGTTCATCGTCATGTTCATCGGCGGCGGCCGACGCGGCCATATCATTGGATGTGCCGACATCACTCGGCTTGTCGAGCGAGTGGCCTTCGAGCAGGAAAAATCCTTCGACGCTGATGAACAAGGCACGATCGTTGGGCGTGCCGGTCGGATCGAGCACGCCGACGACGCGGAACGGATCGTGCTTGTGCCCCATTTCTCCGGCCGAGAGGCCGTGCGTGGGCTCAAACGTGTCGCCGACCCTGAGCCCCGTGTTGCGGGCCACGGTGGCGCCAATGACCGCCTCATAAAATGCCTCGTCGGCGAAGTTGTGCCCGGCGGCGAACGTGTACTTCTGGCCGGCCCGGTATTCCGACTTGTCGAACAGGTCGCTGGTCGTGGCGACGACGCGGTAGCCTTCGTAGTTGTCGCCCAGGCAGTAGGGAATCGCCAGTTCAACGCTGGGGGCGAATTTGCCCTCGGTGAACTCTTCGTAGTAGCTCCAGGGCAGCGTGCTCTGGGGTCGACCGAGGTGGTAGACCGTGTTGAGCACGAGTTCGAGCGACCCACCTTTGGGGCCGACGATGATGTTGTAGCCTTCGGCGTTCTGTGTGAACGAGTCTTTGACAACGCCCAGCACGACGAGCACGGCGACGACGAGCGCCACGCCGAGCGCCATCGACAGGCCCGTCATCAACGACGAGAGGCTGCGCTGCTGGATGCTGCGCCAGGCAATCTTCCAAAGGCTCATACGGCCGTCATCCTGCTTGTGGCTGTCCTGCTTGATTGAACTCGGCGAGGTGCTCGACGCGATCGAACTGGTTGGCCACCTCGATCGCGTGGGTGACGATCAACAGCGCGACGCCCTCGGCACGGCACTGGTCGCGGACAAGGTCGATGATGTGCTGCTGATTGCCGCGATCGACGTTGGCCGTCGGCTCGTCGGCCAGCAACAGCTTGGGGCGGTTGGCCAGCGCACGGGCTACGGCCACGCGTTGCTGTTCACCGACCGAGAGGGCACCCGGTTTGTGCGTGAGCCGCTTGCCGAGACCGACACGTCCCAACAGCTCGCGGGCCCGCGCCGGATCGGCGCCGCCCTGGCCGAAGGTCATGCCCAGCAGCACGTTCTCCAGGGCCGAGAATCCCGGCAGCAGGTTGAACGTCTGGAAGACGTAGCCGATTTTCGCCGCGCGGTAGCGGTCGCAAACGCTCTCGGGCATCTGGGTGATATCGCGGCCGTCGACCTCGACGCTGCCACGGTCCGGGCGGGTGATGCCGGCGATCACGTGTAGCAGCGTGGTCTTGCCACTGCCGCTTTCGCCCAGCAGCACGGCCTGTTCAGCCTCGCCGAGCGAGAAATTCGACACACGGAGCACCGGCAGCGGCGTGCCGTCGGGTTCGGTGAACGACTTTTCAACGTCGGAGAGCTTCAGCATCGCGGCGGCAGGGTCTTTCGGGCGGCGGGCACCGCCACAAGGGGGGTGAGCACGGGATGGGCGCGTCGGCAAGTCGCCTGATGATAACGGCTTAAGCCGTCACCGGCGACCCCCAGGAGCCGGGACAGGAACGGGGGCATACGGTGCACGCACCGACGCTCATGGAAAGAAATACGGCCGAGTGGGACGAGCGGTTCGTGTCGTTCGAGGGGAGAAAACTACTCGGCCGGTGGAGGCGGTGGTGGCCAGAGCACCCAGTCGCCATCGGGATCTGTCAGCCCGGAACGGTTGGCCTCGGCCCCGATACCGCCGTCGTCGGTGCCGTTGCCGCCGACCGAGTAGAGCAGAGGTAGGCCGTCGACGAGGCCGTATTGCAGCGGCTCGCCCGTCGCTTGGTCGACCGGCTCAGCCGGCAGCAAGTCGGGCACAAGGTCAGCCAGCGCGGCGGGCCACTCACCGTGTTCGAGACGGTAACGCTGCAAGGCGATCACGGTGAGCACCGCCTCACGCTGCTGCTTGGCCTGGTCGACGGCATTCAACATGCTCTCAAACGGAGGCGCGATCAGCCAAAGCAGCCGCCAGCGCGGGTCGCTGGGGTTGCAGTCAACGGTTTCAGCAAGAAGCGTGGCGTCGTTGAGCGATTCGCCACGTTGCCAGCGCGAAAGCTTCGACAGTTCAGCAGCTTCGTCAAACAGTTTTGCGACAGCCTCGGTCATTTCCCGGCGGTCGGCATACCGTGACGCGTCCAGGGGCTCGGCCAGCCACGCAAGCGTCGCCGCCGGCAGGGACGATTGCTTCCACAGATCGCGCTGCCCCCGGGGCATCCAGATTTCGAGCGTCTTCCAACCCTGGCGCGTCACGTGTCCTCCACCCTTGCCGTCGTCGCTGTACACCCGTTGCAGAGTGTCGGCGATCACAGCACGCTCACCCAGGAAATCGGGCGCGATTTGACCGTCATCGAGCGCGGCGCGGAATCGATCGTCAAGTGTGGCAAGTTGTTCGTCGTCGAGTAGTGCCGGATACGCTTCGAGCAGCCGCTCGGTGTGCTCGGCCGCCAAGTTGAACAGCGCAAGCGATACCAATTGAGTGACCAGGAAAGAGTGTGTGTCGCGTACGTGGTCCGACATCGCCAACATGGCGTCAATATCGGCGACAACTGCTGCGGCGTCGCTGCGTTCGGCTGCCGTCCAGGCGTCCGCGAGCAGCAAGTGGCCCAGCGTGCGCATTTCCTGGATGTGTGGCAACAAGGCTGCGACGGTCGGACCTTCGGGAGACAGGAACCGCGTGGCCAAATCTTGGTCGAACGACATCTGGGTCAACCAGTCCACGTTACCGCGGTCTTGATAGAAGAAACCCATTTGCGGCCGCGCGGCGGCCTTCCGGCAGAGCGCGACGGCTCGCTGGTTTTCGGCGGCCCACGTGCGGTATTCATGGTTGAATGCGCCGTCGGTCGACCACATCGGCCAAGTTTCGCGCTGGAGATGGAGGTCCATCAGCGCTTCGCGGTAGAGCGGCCAGGCACGTTGGTCCTCGGAGAGGCCGACGTAGTCGGCGTCCATTTCGGCGAGGTAATTGTGGGTGATGCGGGGGTGGACGCCGAAGTAGCGCACCGCCAAATACACCCAGGCGAGCAGGGCGGCGGCGAGGGAAAGCTGCACGGCGCGGCCGGCGTAGCCAACGAGTTGTCGTTGCCAACTGCGGTTGCGGCGCTTCG
>JAGQPT010000369.1 GCA_020426575.1 Planctomycetales bacterium | reverse complement strand
GATGGCGTTACGCAATTCGCGGACGTTGCCGTACCACATGCGGCGTTTGAGTTCGGCGTGCGTGCCCGCGGAGAGGGCGAGCGCCCCGCCGCCCAGTTGCGCGGCGAAATGGGCGGCCAGCAAGGGAACGTCGTCGGCCCGCTCGCGCAGCGGGGGAATCTCAACCTCGAACGCGCAGAGGCGGAAGAAGAGATCGTGACGAAACGTCCGAGCGGCGACACAGGCCTTGAGGTCCTGGTGCGTGGCAGCGATCACGCGAAACCGCGTCGGGACCGGTCGATCGGCCCCGACGGGCAAGACCTCGCCCTGCTCGATCGCCCGCAGCAGTTTGACCTGCAGCGCAAGGGGGATGTCGGCAACTTCGTCGAGGAAAAGCGTGCCGCCGTCGGCCTGGACGAGTAGTCCTTCACGCGATCGGCTGGCACCGGTGAACGCGCCAGCGACGTGGCCGAACAATTCCGACTCGGCCAGCGAGGGGCTGAGCGCGGCGACGTTGACGGCGACGAATCGGGCGTCGGCGTGGGGGCTGTAACTGTGGATCGCGCGGGCCGCGAGTTCCTTGCCAGCACCGCTTTCACCGCGCAGCAGGACGTTGGCGCGGGACGACGCCGCCAGCGCGATGCGCTTGAAGAGCGATTGCATGACGGGTGTCGAACCGACCATCTCGCCGTGCGGCGGAGCGGGTGGCGTGACTTCGGCGGCGAGGTCACTGTTGAGTGCCCGCTCGATCGCAGCACGGACTTCGGCCAGGTCGAACGGTTTGATGATGTACTCGAAGGCGCCGCCGCGGACAGCCTTGACGGCCGTGTCGAGTGCGCCAAACGCCGTGATCACGATCACCGGCGCGGCGCCGATATGGTGACGGAACTCGTCGAGCGCCGTGAGCCCGTCAATGCCAGGAAGTCGTACGTCGAGGATGAGCAGATCGGGCGGTGCGAGTTCGGCGCGGCGCAGACCGGCCTCGGCCGAGGCAGCCGTCTCGACAACGTAGCCGAGGCTTTCGCCGAGTTTCACCAGTGCCCAGCAGATCGACTGTTCGTCGTCGACGACGAGAAGGCGGGCGGCGCCGTGGCGACGAGGCGCGGGTTCATGTTCAGGCATGGCTGATTTCCAACGGAGCAAGCGGTAGTTCAATCTTGAAGCGGGTGAAGCCGGCGGCGCGGTCCCAGGCGATGCGGCCCCCGCAGGACTCGACGACCCGGCGGGCCACGGCCAGCCCCAGCCCGACGCCCTCGGCCTTGCCGGTGACGAACGGCTCGAAGACGCGGTCGGCGAAGTCTGCATCGGGACCGGCGCCGGAGTCGGCCACGACCAACTCGGAGAGATCGTCGCGGCGGTGAATGGCGACGTCGACGAGCCCGTCGCATCCGGCGGCGGCCTGGTGCTTGGCGGCCGCATCTAGGGCGTTGAGCAGCACGCTCATGATCGCCTGTTCCAACAATTCCATGTCGGCGCGGACCGTCACTTCGTCGGCCGGCGCGTCCCAGATGAGGCGAATGCCGGCGTGCTGCGCCGCGGGACGCACCAGCGCAACGACCTCGGAGACGAGCCGTCCGAGGTCGACCGGCCGCTCGTCGGGTTCAGGCGACTGGCGGCCCAATTGCAGGAGTTGTTGCAGGCGGTTTTCCATCAGCAACAACTGGCGGCGGGCCACGTCGAGCGAGTCGTCTGCCTGGCCACCGTGGCATCCTTCGGCATGCAGATCGACGGCCAAGCGACAGCCGGTGGCGGCATTGCGCATCTCGTGGGCGAGCCCCGCACCGAGCATCGAGACGGTGCGCAGCCGTTCGGTGTGGCGCAGCTGAGTTTCGTACGTGGCCAGCCGCGCGGCGGTCTGATTGACGGCAGCGGCGAGGTCGCGGGTCTCATCGTTCCAACGCGGAATGCCGACGGGCGAGAAGTCCCCGTCGGCCAGTCGTTCGACGTCACGACCCAGTCGAGCGAGTGTGCGGCTGACCCGGCCGGCGACGAGGTGGATCACCACCGCAACGGCGATGATGCTCGCAGCGCCGACCCACAACGGCGGCAAAAAGGCGGCCCGCCAGGCCGCGTCGAACTCATCCTGGGCAAAGAGAATGTGCAGCACGCTCGGCTGGGCGACGTTGGGACGCGGACGGATCCACAGCGAGGAATGCAGATAGGGCCGGCCCGCCAACGTCACGGGCGGTCCCAGCGCGACTTGGTCGACGGAATCCGCCGTGAACGCGTCCGCCGTGAACGCGTCGGCCGCCAGCCCCTCGGCAGCGACGCTTCTGCCCGAGGCGAGCGTGTGGCCATCCGGGGCGGTGAGCACGAACTGGGCACCGGCAAGCCCCCCCATCTGCCGCAAAACGGCGTCGGTGAGCGGGTAGTTGCTCTGCTGCAGAACGGTGATGACCCCCTGGAGTTGGCCTTCGATCCGCGCGCGGGTCTGGCGGGTCGCCAGCCGGGAATGAATCACGGCAACGGCTAGCAGGCTGGCCACCGCCACGGCCAGCAGCGGCAGCATGAACTGGTACCGGATGGGGATACGCATCGCGCGTGCTCCTGCGCCGGGTCGGCCGGGGGAAACGTACTACAACGGTGGCTGACGACGCTTCCGGCTGCGTCGGCCAGAGGATTGCCCGCGGGGGTGCCTCACGCTTCGATTCTACCCATTGGGGCCACAACTCGATAGCGCGGCGGCGACGACGGCCTGGTATTGCCCTGTTTCCGTCGAAGGGGCGTCGACCGCGAAAGGTGATGGCGCGCAAGCCACCGAGGCGCTTCGCTGGCGAGAAAGATCAGTTCGTCGATGATCGTGCGCAGCAATAGATCATCTGCCGCGAACGTCCTGCCAACGTGATCGCCTCGCCCAAACCGTCGTCAAATCCGCACACCGCCGGTGCGCTAATCGGCGCGCCTTGTCGCTCAGCGAAGAGGCGCCGAGAGGCAGCCCATCGCGGTGCGCGCATCGCGCCGAGTGTATTTGTCGCACGGCTGCGTTTGGCGGGCGGCCGCGGGTTAAGTCAGGCAAATGTCGACGGTTGTGCTACGCGTTCGGCGATGTGCGGCACGACGTTGACGGAATCCGCACACGGGCCGATTCACCTCACGGAGGGCAAACCGGGCGGTGACGATCGAGGCAAGCGCACAGCGGCATGTGTTTTGCCATGTCGGTATGGTCAGTTGCCACGATGGGTCCTGGGGGACAAGCTGATGCAGACGCGACCGCGATGCGGGCATGCCAATTGGTCAGATGTGGTGGCCGCAACGAGGCGCGTCTTGTTGGCGGCCATTTTCGTGGCGTCCGCCTTCTGTAGTGTCCAGGCTCAGTCTTTGCTGGACCCGTTGTCGTTGACCAAGTACATCGACCCGTTGCCGAACCCACTCAGTAACATCATCGCACCGAGTGGCACGCTGGACGGCTACGACTTCTACGAAGTGTCGATGACACAGTTCAGCCAGCAACTGCACAGTGAGCTGCCGCCGACGACCTTGTGGGGCTACAATGGCACCTACCCGGGGCCGACCTTCGACGTCGACAGCAACGTGCCGATCAAGGTCGAGTGGACGAACAATCTCGTCGACGGCATGGGGATGCCGCTCTCGCACTTGCTGCCGTATGACACGACGGTCCACGGCGCCGGGCCGCAGTTTCCCGAGGCGCGTACCGTCGCGCACCTTCACGGCGGCGTGGTGGAGCCGGAGAGCGACGGCTTTCCCGAATACTGGTTCACGCCCGATCCGTTGGCAGCGCCGAACGGCATGGGTGGACCGGCCGGCAACAGCGTCGTTTACACTTACCACAACGAACAACCCGCCTCGACGCTCTGGTACCACGACCACAGCATGGGCATCACGCGGCTGAACGTGTATGCGGGCATGGCCGGCTTCTACATCCTGCGGGACGAGCAGGAGGCGGCCTTGAACCTGCCCAGCGGTGCGTATGAGGTACCGCTGGTGTTTCAGGACCGCTCGTTCTACGACGATGGCCAGTTGTACTACCCCCGGGGTCCGGGCGACGTGGTCGATCCGGGGGGGCCCGATCCGTTGGCGGGATTGCCGCCGGAGTTTCCCAGCGACGCGTCGGTCGTGCCGCATTTTTTCGGTGACACGAACCTCGTTAACGGCGTGGTCTGGCCCGTGATGGACGTCGAGCCGCGGAAGTATCGCTTCCGGATGCTCAACGGTGCCAACTCGCGGTTTTACGACCTGCAACTGGACGCGGGAACGGCCGGCACACTGCCGTTTTATCAGATCGGCACCGAGGGAGGGCTGTTGGCGGCCACGACCGATCGGGACGACCTGTTGATGGCGCCGGCCGAGCGGGCCGACGTGATTGTCGACTTCTCGAGCTTGACGCCGGGCGACGAAGTTTTTCTGCGGAACTTTGCCCCCGACGGGGTGTTTCAAGGACCGTTGTTCCCGCAGACGCCGGCCGACCCGAACACAACGGGCCAGGTGATGAAATTCCGCGTCGTCGAGCCGACAGGGCCTGACACGAGTTCGCTGCCCGAGACGCTGGTGCCGGTGCCGCGCATCCCGGAAAGCGATGCCGTCGCCACGCGGCAATTGTCGCTCGTCGCGGACGTCGACGAGTATGGTCGGCCGAAACTGCTGCTTGACGGTGCGAAGTGGACCGACCCCACGACCGAGTTGCCGGTTCAGGGTACGACGGAGATCTGGGAGATCACGAACTCGACGATCGACAGCCACCCGATCCACCTGCACCTGGTGCAGTTTCAGGTGCTGGACCGGGTGTCGCGCGACGTGGGTGAGATTCCGCTGGAAGATTATGAGTTGGGCTGGAAGGACACGGTGATGGTGAACCGCCGTGAGACGGTTCGCGTGATCGCCAAGTTCGAGGACTTCGAGGGATTGTACGTGTGGCATTGCCACATCCTCGAACACGAAGACCACGAGATGATGCGGCGGTACGAAGTCGTACCGGGGCCGGAACTTTTGGTCGAGGCGGGCGTGACGTTGGCGCTCGACCAGCCGCATGTGACGCCGGCCGGCTATACGCTGACCGTCGACGGGACTTTGACTGCGCCGCAGGTTGACGTAGAAGGCCTGTTGCGGGGCACGGGGCAGGTGCAGGCCCCGGTCGTCAACCGCGGCGTCGTCAGTCCCGGCGATTCGCCCGGTGTGCTCTCGGTCGACGCCTACACGCAGGAGGCGGCCGGGCGGCTGAGGATCGAACTGGGCGGCACGGACAATGGCAACCCGCTCGCCCCCGTGTTCGATCAATTGCAGGTCACCGGCAATGCCGTTCTGGCGGGAACACTCGACGTCGAATTGGTCGACGGTTTCGAACCAGCGTTTGGCGACACGTTCGACATCCTCACAGCCACCTCGGTCGCCGGGCGGTTCGACGTGACGAAACTTCCCGACGTGGCCGAGGGTCTGGGCTGGAACGTCGACTATCAGCCGGATCGGGTGACGTTGGTGGTCTGGCTGCCGGGCGACGGCAACCTCGACGGCGTGGTTGACGGCCTGGACTACTTGCTGTGGGCCGGCAACTACGGCGACGAACCGGCCGACGTGCCCCCCGGCGCACCGGGTAACGGCGACTACAACGACGACGGCGTCGTCGACGGCCTCGACTACCTGGTGTGGGCGAGTAATTTCGGTGCGACGATCCCCGCGACGGCCGTGCCGGAGCCAAGCGCGGCGTTGTTGGCGTTGTTCGGTGTGACCGGACTGTGCCTGTTGGGGCGACGACCTTCCGGGCACCGCGAACGGCAAGAGGCGCGCAACGCATATTGCCGCAGCGAAACGACACCCAGAAATCCGGATATGGGGAAGCTGGCGTTGGCGGCACTGCTGGCCACGGCGACGCTGAGCGTCGCTGCCGAGGTGCGGGCCACGATGGTGACGCTCTCAGCGATGAAAGACAACACCCTGATTGAAACGTCCGACGGCAGTCTGAGCAACGGAATCGGCAGCTACCTGTTCGCGGGCGACACCGACATGGCCAGCAACGCGGCGCGGCGGGCGGTGATGGCGTTCGACATCGCCGGCAACGTGCCGCCCGGCAGTGTGATCCAGAGCGCGTCGCTTACGCTGAGGATGAGCCGCACGAAGGTCGGTACGTTCACGTTCGATGTGCACCGGCTGACGGCAAACTGGGGCGAAGGGACCTCGAATGCCGACGGCCAGGAAGGAGGCGGCGACACCGCTACGACGGGGGACGCGACCTGGCTGCACACGTTCTACCCAGGGAGCACGTGGACCAATGTCGGCGGTGACTTTGCTGCGACGGTCAGTGCAAGTCTACCCGTCGGCGGCAATGGGTTTTACACCTGGGGCTCGACGACACAGTTGGTCGCCGACGTGCAAAGCTGGGTCGACAACCCGGCGACAAACTTCGGCTGGATTCTAATCGGTCCGGAAAACGAACGGGCGGCCAAACGCTTCAACTCGCGCGAGAACAGCGACGGCCCCTCACTGGTGCTCGAGTTTGTCTCGGGCGGGCCCGAAACGTACAACTGGATCGGTACAGGCAGCGGGGGCTCGTGGCAGGACGCGGGTAACTGGGACACGGGAGTCGCGCCGATCGACCCGAGCGACATCGTCTACCTGGTCAACAACGACGTGACCGACCAGACGGCAACGCTCACCGGCAGTGTCACGATCGACAACTTGACGATCGACGGCAACACGAACTCGATGATGTTGAGCATTGCCCAAGGTCAACAGGTCGACGCCGGTGATCTCACGATCGGAAGTATGGGAGGCCTGGCCACGGAACTTGCCAGCGGGACGTCGGGTCGGCTCAACGCGGCAGGACCGGCGTCGCTGGCCGGCACGCTCGCGCTCAGCACACCGGGGGGCACTCCGGGCCTGGCTAACACGTTCGAGTTTCTCAGTTACGGGTCGCGCACCGGGTTGTTCGACGCGGTCGTGGGTCGGGAGATCGAGCCCGGCCGGAGTTTCAGCCTGCACTACAACGACAGCCGTGTGCTGGCGATCGCCGGCGAGTGGATGGCCGCGGCCGAGGAGCTCGCCGGCGACGTCGACGTGCTCGATGACCTTTCGATCACCGGCGCCTGGACGTGGAACGACACGTTGATCAAGCGCGGCACGGGCGAGTTGGTGATTGACCTGGACGGCGGGTTCTCAGCAGGTGCCGGTGCGACGCTGGCGATTGTCGAAGGCGCGGTGGCGCTGCGCGGCACGGACCAGACGCTCTCGCTCGACGCCCTGGTGTTCGGCGACCTGGGAGCGCTGTCCGGCATCGCGGAACTGGCGGGTCAATTCGGCTGGTACGGCAGCGTGCTGACAGTCCCGGAACCGAGTGGGCTGGCGCTACTGGGCGTGGCGGTGCTGGGCTGGGGCGTGCGGTGGCGCACGCGGCGGCCGTTCCCATATTTTAGAGTGCGCCCAGACAGAAACAGTGTGGCAGGAACGGCTAGGCCATTCGTGACCCGTCACCCGCATCACTCGATCTCGCGCGGGTGACGGGTTACGATTGGGCGTATGAACCCCAGCGACTTGAATGAACTGGCCCGACGGCTGCTCGACGGCGACATTGACAGCGAAGTTTTTTTGCGCCAAGTGGCCGTCGGACACACGGCGTCGCTGGTGTCGGCAACCGTCGACATGGACCGCGCCCGGCGCTGCGGCTATCCAGAAGTGATCTTCGGCGAGAACAAGTCGGCCGAGTCGATCGGCGAGATCGCCGCGACGATCCTCGCGGCCGGCCACGACGTGCTGGCGACGCGGATCGCCGAAGACAAGGCCGCGCGGCTTGCCGAGTCATTTCCGGTGGCGCAGTACAACGCGGTCGGTCGCACCTGGCGCGTCGTAGCCGGTGCGGATGCGGCGAACGATCGCAGCGACGCCGCGGCAACAGGCGGTCGAGTGACGATCGTGACGGCTGGCACGAGCGACTTGCCCGTCGCCGAAGAGGCCCGCGTGACGGCTGAGTGGATGGGCGCCGAGGTCCGCACGCTCTGCGACGTGGGGGTGGCTGGCCCGCATCGATTACCGGCACATCTGGATCGGCTCGCTGGGGCCGATGCCGTGGTCGTGATCGCGGGGATGGAGGGCGCGCTGCCGAGCGTGGTCGGGGGTTACGTGGCCTGCCCGGTGATCGCCGTGCCGACGAGCGTCGGTTACGGCGCCGCGTTCGGCGGGTTGGCGGCGCTGCTGGGAATGCTCAACAGTTGTGCTTCGAACGTGTCGGTCGTCAACATCGACGCCGGTTTCAAGGGCGCGTACATCGCCGGGTTGATCGCGCGCAATGCGGCAGTGGCGCGGAGGCGGGCGACGTGAACAACCGGGCCCGCCTGACCGACGCTCCCCTGCCCCGCCTGGCGCCGCGCGCCGCGGACAGCCACAAGGGAACCTACGGCCGAGCCCTGCTGGTCGGTGGTTCACGGGGCATGGCCGGGGCGATTTCACTCGCCGGCATCTCGTGTCTGCGCAGCGGCGCGGGATTGGTGCGCATCGCTACGGCCCAGGCGTGTGCCGACGTGGTGGCGGGCTTCGAACCGGCGTATATGACCGTGGCGCTGGCCGACGACGGTGCAGGCCGCATCGCGTCAGCCGCACTGGAGACCGTTCTGCAGCAGTGCGACGCAGCGGACGCCGTGGCGCTGGGACCGGGCTTGGGACGCAGCGACGGGCTCGACGAGTTGGTCGCGCGGATGATTGCCGACGTGGCCTGCCCGCTGGTCGTCGACGCCGACGGCTTGAACGCTTTGGCGAGTCGCACGGACGTCTTACCAGGGGCGGCGGGTCCATGCGTGCTGACGCCGCACTCCGGCGAGTTCGCGCGATTGGTCGGTGCCGACCAGCCGTTGCCGCTCGACGATGCCCGCGACCGGGCCGATCTGTTCGCCGCCGAGCACGGAGTGGTCGTCGTGCTGAAGGGGCATCGCACGTATATCACCGATGGCGATACGTGCGCTTGGAACGAGACGGGCAACCCCGGGATGGCGACCGGCGGATCGGGGGACGTGCTCACGGGGATGATCAGCGGGCTGTTGGCCCAGGGATTGTCGTGCTTCGACGCGGCGCGGCTGGCAACGCACGTGCACGGCCTGGCGGGCGACCTGGCGGCCCGTGAGCTCGGGCAGGTTTCGCTCGTCGCCAGTGACCTGCCGCGATATCTACCCGCCGCGTTCCGTCGCACCGCTGAGTCGTCGGATTGATGCTCGCTGCTTGATGCGCATGCGGCCGGTCGTGGCCAGCGGGAGTCATTTCGCGGCGGGTGTGGCCGTATCGGTGGCTGCCGCGGATGCTGGACTGTTGCTTGGCGTGGCGCCGTGACTGCCGTTCTCTGGGTTGGCCTCGTCTGGGCTGGCCGTGTCGGGGCTGGCCCCAATTATGCTCGCATCGTCGGCAGATGTTTCCTCCGCGTCAGCTCCGCTCCAGCGCACCTTCAATTCGCGGTCGAAGACGTCTTCGAAGAGCGCGGCACGGCGGCGGGTGCCGAAGATGTCGGCCTCGGGGCGTTCGGCCGCGTCGACGCTGAGTGTGATCGTCTCGTCGTTGCAGACGGCGCAGACCGACTCGACCTGTTGACTGTGGCTGCGATCGAGGCCGCCGGCGAGTCGCAACAGCGCGGCGAGCTTGCGAACGCGTGTCCGATCCGCCGAGGTGAGCCGGCTGAAATTCTCATGCTTGCGTTTCGGCTTGCTGCCGCGATGGTAGCGGGCGATGTTGGCGACGAGTTCCAGCTCGTGGGGCTCGAACTCGGGAAGCCGGCTGTTGACGATCAGGTGGTAGGAATGCTTGTGGTGTTGGTCGTAGTTGATCAGGTAGCCGACGTCCTGCAACACGGCGGCGGCTTCGAGCAGCCGACGGTCCGAGGGGTCCAACTGCAGCGTGTCGGCCAACTGGTCGAAGAGCGAAGCGGCCAGTGCGCTGACGTGCCGGCAGTGCGGAACGTCGACACCGCAGCGGGCCGCGAAGCTGGAAACGGCGTCGCTGGCGCCGCTGCTCACACCGGCGCGACCGAACGAGTCGTCAACCATCGTGAGCAAGAGACCGTCGCGGACACCGCCGGCGTGGACCTGCAGGCGATTGACGTTGAGCCGGCGCATCACGGCGTCGATGATGGCGATGCCGGCGACGATGATGTCGGCGCGATCGGGGCCCAGCCCGGGCACGGAGCGCCGCGCCTTGGGACTCATCTTCCGCAGGCGGTCGCAGAGGTGCGCCACTTCGGCGCGGGTGACGGCGTGCCCCTGCACGGGGAGGTCGCCCTGGCCGCGTTCGGCCATCAGGATGGCGGCCAACGTGGTGAACGTGCCGCCGGAGCCGATGAGCAGGTGGGGCTCGAAGGGAGGCTTCGACGTGTGGCGGCGCAGCAGGCGGTCGATGCCCCCCTTGAGCCGTTCGAAGCGTTTGTTGCTCAGCGCCGGGGACGCGTCGTAGAGCTCGGTCATCCGCACGGCGCCCAGCGGCGTCGTGTAGATTTCATCGACAAGGTCGCCCGAGGCGAGCACGATCTCAGTGCTGCCGCCGCCGATGTCGACGACGGCGACGTTCTTGCCTTCGAGTTCAAAGGCGCGTCGCACGCCGAAGAACGCCAGCAGCGCTTCCTCTTCGGCCGTGATCACGTCGATGTCGAGGCCGATCTCCTGTTTGACGCGGTCGACGAATTCGGCGCCGTTTTCGGCCTCGCGCACGGCGCAGGTCGCAATGGCGCGGACCTGGTTGACCTGGTAGCCGTCGATGATCTGTTTCATGCGGCGAAGCGCGGCCAACGAGTCGGCGATGGCCGTGGGATCGAGCGCGCCGGTGGCGGCGAGATTGCGTCCGAGCCGGGTTGCCTCTTTCTCGTCGTCGACGATGCGGTATTTGCCTTCGCGGAGCGCCTCGGCGATGATCAGCCTCATGCTGTTGGTGCCGATGTCCACGGCCGCCAGACGATGCGAGAGTTCGGGCGAGAGGAAGGTTTGCTGACTATCCATGCGGTGCACACCGGGAAAGTGACTGTGCGAACTTGACCGACCTTCTTCCCACCCACTGAATGTTAGCATAGTCGCGTAGCCAGCCGGGATGAAGCACCCCCCGCGGCTGACGACACCGCACCCAGCGCCGTTTTGTCGGTGTCGCGTCGCCGGCGTCGTGTCATTGGCACCCACCCAATGGCAACGGGGAACGCATGTTCGGGGTGCACGACGTGGACAATTTGTGCAACAATTTGCGGTCACCGCGTCCGAGGTGCGACGCGGCGTGTTCTGCGGGATTTTCGGTTCGCTATGTTTTTCATCTGGGTGATCAGTCTGGCAGTCGCTTGTGCGTGCGTGGCACTGCATTACGAGATGCTCAATGGCATCTCGATCGTGTTGCCCAAACTGCCCATTCCGCACCGCCGCAGGGTAACGGTGGCGGTGCTGGGCGTGCTGGTCGCGCACATCCTGGAGATCTACATCTTCGCCGCAGCGATTTATCTTGTGGAAGTCGGCGCCGAAGAGGAACAGTTGATCTCGGGCCCGGCAGCAAACAGCGCGGTGGCCGACAACGAACCGGAGGCCCTGCAGGTTTCGGCCGTGAAGGAACCGCGAGCGACCCTCTTCTCCAACGCGGCGTACTTATCATTCACGACGTTCACTTCGCTCGGCTACGGCGACGTTGTGCCCGTGGGAAACATGCGCATCCTGGCGGCGCTCGAGGTGCTCACGGGCTTGTTGACGATTGCCTGGAGTGCGTCGTTCATTTACGTGGAGATGAACGACGTGTGGCCGCGCCAGCGGTGAGGCGGCTTGGCGTTCGATGTCGATTGCGCCACCGTGATCGTGTATCTTCTTGGATCATGTTCAATCGTTCAACGTGACGCGAAGGTGCCCGGCAACGTGGCAATGCAACCATTCCAAACGTTCCCGCCGGCGTGCGCCCGGTTCAATCCGCCGACGCGGCCTTCGTGTTGGATGACGGTTTTATGGTTGGTGGTTTCGTTTGCGTCGACGGTCGACCATACCGTAGCGGCTGACGAGCCTCGGGGGACGGGCGCCGCACGGCCGCTGAGTTGGGAGGAATTGCCGCCGCTGCCTGATGCCCTCGGTCTGGGCGGGTCGTTTGCTGGAGTGCACGGCGGCGCGTCGATCGTTGCCGGTGGCGCGAACTTTCCCGACGGTGCGCCCTGGGCCGAGCCGCCCGGTGAGAAACGCTGGTACGACCGGATGTATGTCCTCGACGCACCCGAGGGGGCCTGGCGCGAAGGCGGCATACTGCCGCGACGTTTGGCATACGGCGTTTCGATTTCGACCGAGCGCGGCGTGCTGCTCATCGGCGGCGAGGAAGACGGTGCGCCGGTGGCCGACGTCTATCGCGTCTCGTGGAACGCGGAGGCGCAATCGCTTGAGACCGAGCCGCTGCCGCCGTTGCCCCGCGCGGCTTCGTACACGGCGGGCGGTTTGATCGGCTCGACGGTGTACGTCGCTGCCGCGCACCGCAGCGCGGGGGCCGACACGCTCGATGAAAAGTCGTTCTGGTCGCTCGACCTGGCGAAGTTGGACGGCGACGGCACGGACGAGGACGCGACCGACTTGGGTTGGAAGCACTTGGCGACGTGGCCCGGTGCGGCGCGGCACAAGGCGGTCGTCGCCACGCAGAGCGCCGGGGGCAACGATCGGCTGCTGTATTTGTTCAGCGGTGAGCGGCCCCGCTATCGGGCCGACGGCACTCCGGACCTGGCCCGCTATGAGTATCTCACCGACGCGTATCGTTACGATCCGCGACGTGACGCGTGGCAGCGGATCGCCGACATGCCGGAGATGGTCAGCGAGCGGGCACTGAGGCGCGGGGAGGAAAACAGCGCGGCGGTGCGTCGCCCGGTGGCGGCTGCGACCGCCATCGACGTGGGGCAGTCGCACATCCTCGTCTTTAGCGGTTCGACCGGTGGGCACGTGACCGAGCCGCCACAAACACAGCCGCCGTTCCCCCGCACCGTGTTGGCGTACCACACGATCACCGACACCTGGACGACGGCGGGCGAAATGCCCGAGGGGGTCGTGACGACGACAGCCACGCGCTGGGGCGAGCGGATCGTGATCCCCAGCGGCGAGACGCGGCCCGGCGTGCGCACGCCGCGGGTGCAGAGCGCGCGATTGGCGGCCGGCGTGAATCGCCTGGGAGGGCTCAACGCGGCCGTGTTGATCGGTTACCTGGCCGCGCTGGTGGCGATGGGCTTCTATTTTTCGCGGCGGGAGAAGAGCACGGCCGATTATTTTCTCGCCGGTGGCCGCATCCCCTGGTGGGCGGCCGGCCTGAGCATCTATGCCACACAACTCAGCGCGATCACGTTCATCTCGATCCCCGCGATCCCGTATGCGAGCAATTGGCTGTTGTTCCCCGGTCAATTCATGATCCTGCTGTTCGCGCCGGTGGTGATCGTCTTTTATCTGCCGTTCTTTCGCCGGCTCAACGTGACGACGGCGTATGAGTATCTGGAGCGCCGCTTCAACCTGGCGGCGCGGTTGTTCGGCAGCGCGTCATTCATCGTGTTTCAATTCGCGCGGATGGCGATCGTCGTGTACCTGCCGGCACTGGCATTGTCGGCCGTCACGGGCATGAACATCTACGCGGCAATCGTCTTGATGGGCGCGCTGTCGATCCTCTACACGGTGCTGGGTGGGATGGAGGCGGTCGTCTGGACCGACGTGTTGCAGGTGTTCGTGCTCTGGGGTGGCTTGCTGCTGGCGATCGCCATCGTCGTGTCCGACCTGGGAGGCGCGACAGCTGCGTTTCACGAGGCCCGCGCCGACGGCAAGCTGCAACTGTTCGCCTGGACCTGGGATCACACGGCATTGGCGACGTGGTCGATCGTATTGGGACACTTTGCGCTGCAGTTCGGTCCTTACACGACCGACCAGGCCGTGGTGCAGCGTTACTTGACGACGAAAGATGAAACGGCGGCGGCCCGGGGAATCTGGCTCAACGGCGTGCTGGCGATTCCGTTCAACTTTCTCTTTTTCGCCCTGGGAACGTGCCTGTACCTGTTCTTTAAATCGCGGCCTGAGCTGATTGGCGTGGGCATGCAGAACGATAGCGTGTTCCCGCTGTTCATGACGGGGCGGATGCCGGCGGGCGTGTCGGGACTCGTGATCGCCGGCGTGTTTGCCGCCTCGATGTCGAGCCTCGACAGCAGTATGCACAGCGTGGCCACGGCGATCACGACCGACTTCTACCGGCGATTCTGGCCCGAGGTGTCGGACCACCGCTGCCTTAAGGTTGCGCGGTGGATCACGGCGATCGTGGGAATGATCGGCACGGCGACGGCGCTATTGATCGCCGGCGCCGATCTTAAGTCGCAGTATCTGTTCTTTCAAAAGCTGCTGGGACTGCTCTCCAGCGGGCTCGTGGGGATGTTCATCCTGGGCGTGTTCACGCGGCGCGCCAATGCGATCGGCGCACTCAGCGGCGCGGCCGCCAGCACGGTCGTGTTCGCCTATGTCGTATTCGCCACGGACATGCACATGTACGTCTACCCGATTGTGGGCATCGCCACGGCCGTGGTGGTGGGCTACGCCGTCAGCCTGGTGACACCCTCGGACGGCAATGACCTCAGCGGTTTGTCACGGCCCACGCTCAAGGCTGATGCGCCGTGAGCCGTCACGTGCCACGTTTTCGAGCGCCGCGAGCGGTATAGCAAATAGACCACGTCAGTGGTGCTCGCAACCGTCTCGTGCTATCGTGCCGACGGTGTCTCGATTCACACGATCCGCGGAGATGGGAATCATGCGATACGTCAGTTTCGTTCTAGCTTTTGTGTTCGGGGGAGTACTGGTTTCGTCGGCGCATGCCCAGCTCGGCGGCATCGAAGGGCTTTATCGCCTCAAGGATGCCCATTCGCGATCGATCAGTCCCGAGAACCTCACGGGGGGCAAGGGTCAGGGCGGCATGGCCACGCTCGCAGAAGGCAGCGCTCGCAATGCGGCGCGCGAGCTCGGTCAAGGCTGGAAAGTGAATCCGTACATCCGCATCCAGCCGGAGACGACCGTGACGCTCGGCGAAGTGAACGGCTCGGGCGTGATCAATCACATCTGGATGACGCCGGTGGGAGACTATCGACTGATGATCCTGCGCTGCTATTGGGACGGCGAGACGGAGCCGTCGGTCGAAGTGCCGGTGGGGGACTTTTTCGCGGCTGGCTGGGGCATGGGGAAAGAGCCACGGATCACGTCATTGGCCGTCTGTGTGAATCCGCGCAGCGGGTTCAATTCATACTGGCAGATGCCGTTTCGCAATGCCTGCCGCGTGACGCTAGAGAACAAGGGCGACAAGCAGGCGACACTCTACTACCAGATGGATTATTCACTGGAAAAGGTCGAGGCCGACGTGCCGTATTTCCACGCCCAGTTTCGCCGCGTGAATCCGCTTGCCGCGAAAGACGTATACACTATCGTCGATGGCATCGAAGGCCGCGGTCACTACGTCGGCACCTACCTCGCCCACGGCGCCAACAGCCCAGGCTGGTGGGGCGAGGGTGAGATCAAGTTTTACATCGACGGCGACGGCGAGTTCCCCACGATCTGCGGTACCGGCGAAGAGGACTATTTCTGCGGTTCCTACGGATACAACGAACACAATGTCGACGGCCGCGACGCCTACGAAAGTTTCAGCAGCCCGTACACCGGTTTCTACCACGTGCAGCACGACGGCCCGCAGCGCCGCTTTGGTGAATATCGTTGGCACGTCACCGATCCGGTGCGTTTTGAAGATGATCTTAAGGTGACGATACAGAGCCTGGGCTGGCAGAGCGAGGGGCGTTATTTACCGCTGGAAGACGACCTGGCGTCGGTGGCTTACTGGTATCAACTCGAACCCCACCGACCGTTTCCGCCACTGCCGACAAAGGATCGGTTGATCGTCACGGACTAGTCGGTCACGCAGGCGCGGATTAAGATAGTAATGTTAAGAAATGGGTAATAACGAGCGCTGCGGCGCAAGGGGCGAGCCGAGGAAAGGAACACCGTCGACGGATCGGGAAGGCGTTCGGCCGAGCCGGACTCAAGGACGAACCAGCGACTTGAGTAAGCTTGACTGATTGGCCCCATCGCCATGCAAAACGCCGAACTTCCCATCACCTACGGCCGGATCGCCGATCTGCCGGCCGATCCCTTGATTCGCCTGCGCGCACAGTACGAAGCGCATGGCGACCTTTCGGTGTTTCAGGACGGGCATCGCCAGTACGTCTTCGCCTTCGGTCCGGAACACAACAAACGGATCCTCAGCGATCCCGATACGTTTCATTCGTGTTTCTTCGTCACGCGCGGTTCGAAGCGCTCGGCGCAGCGGCGGCTCTCCAGCGGTTTGTTGAGCATGAACGGCGCCGAACACCGGCTGCACCGGCGGCGGGTGATGGAACCGTTCAAGCCGCAGGCCTTCGCCGGCTACGTCGAGCCGATCTCGCGGATGATCGGCGACCTGTTGGACGGCTGGACGCCGGGAGAAACGCGCGACCTACAAGACGAGATGGTCCGCTTCATGCTGCGGACGACCAGTTCGATCCTGTTCGGTTTCGATCAGCCCGACCGCACCGAACGGATCGGCCAGATGACGCACGATTGGGTTGAATTGTCACACGAGGTCGGCGCCTCGGCGTTCGGTTTCGACGACGTCGGCTACGAAGACTACGACCGGCTGTTGGCGCTGGCCGGCGAATTGGAACACGAGATCGCCGACCTGTTGCGGATGCGGCGCGAGTCGCAGGGCGATGGCCACGACGTGCTCTCGATCCTGGTGCGCCTGCACGACGAAGACGGCGCGCTCAGCGAAGCCGAGTTGATCGGCCACACGGCGTTATTGTTCGCGGCAGCGCACCTGACAACTTCGCACACGCTGACATGGACGCTGCTGTTGCTGGCGCAACACCCCGAAGTGGCCAGCGCGTTGTGCGCGGAAATCGACGACGTGTTGGGGGACCGGCCTGGCCGGCTCGACGACCTGGGGCAATTGCCGCTGCTCGACCGCGTCGTCAAGGAGAGCATGAGGGTGTTGCCGGCTTCGGCCTACGTGCAGCGGCTGAGCACGCGTCCCGTCGAGTTCGGTCCGTTTTCCCTGCCGCAGGGCACGGTGTTTGTCTTCAGCCAGTTCATCACCCACCACATGCATGAACTGTACGAAGAGCCCGAGCGGTTCCTGCCCGACCGCTGGTTGTCGATCAATCCGACGCCGTACACGTACCTGCCCTTCGGCGCCGGCCCGCGGATGTGCATCGGCGGGCCGTTGGCGCTGGTGATCGTGAAGCTGACGATCCCGGCGATCCTGCAGCGTTTCCGCCTGGAGGTCGTGCCGGACGCGGCGATCAACGCGGCCGTGGTGGCGACGATGCTGGCACCGACCGGCGCCGTGCCGATGCGGGTGAACAACCGTTCGGCACCGTTCCGCACCAACCCGACGAGCGGCAACATTCACGAGTTGGTGGAGTTCTCGCCGGCCGCGGTGGTGTGAGGGGCCGAACTCACTCGGCCACGATGGGTGCGACGTCTGTCGGCACCTGTTTGATTCCCGGCGCTCTGGAGGAGCACGTCTGAAGTCTGGCACGTTGTGCGCATGGAACCGCCGACGGAGTTGTGAGGCGGCGGAAGTTGAGTGAGCGGCACGAACCGATCAGACCGACGACCAACGGACCCTGGCACAAGCGGCAAGCGATCTGTCGAACAGCCAACGCGGCAGCGTCCACGCCCTGCCGCGGTGCGTATTTCGCCGAGTGCGAAATGATCTGCGCTAATCGCGTCGTTCGATCCTGTCGACCATTGACTGCTCGAGCTCGCTGAACAGACTGTGCACTGTATCAAGGCGAACGAGGCCAATGCGCGGTCGATCGATGTCGAGGATCATGTAGAACATGAAAGCAGTCACGCAAGCGAATGCGACGACGTGGAGCCGATGGATTCGATTCGACTTGGCCATACTGAAACCGACCAGAAAGGCGGCGATCGAGGCGAGCCCGAAGAGAGCGCCGTAAATCAGAGTCGGAGGATGAGTCTGCACG
>JAGQPT010000368.1 GCA_020426575.1 Planctomycetales bacterium | reverse complement strand
TCGGTGCCATTCATCATCTGTCGGGCCGAGCCACTCAGCCGATGGTGCGGTCGCAAAACAAGTCGGCAGGCAACTCGATGCCCAACTCGTGCAACCGTCGCATGCATCGGGGCGTGTTGCCTGTGCTGTAAAACTCGCCCTTGGCCGTGCCATCGTCGGCGACGCCGGCCTGGCGGAAACCGAACAGTTCCTGCACGCGGTATTCGCCACCGTCGAGGCCATCGATTTCCGAAATCCGCATCACGCGCCGCACGCCGCCCTTGAGTCGCGCCAAGTGCACGACCAGCGTGATCGCCGAGGCGATGTAGCGGCGGATCACCATCACCGGCAGTTCGAAGCCTGCCATGCTCACCATCACTTCCAGCCGGCTCAGCGCGTCGTCGGTGTCGTTGGCGTGGATCGTCGTCAGTGAACCCTCGTGGCCCGTGTTCATCGCCTGCAGCATATCGAGGGCTTCGCCGCCGCGAGCTTCGCCGAGGATGATGCGGTCAGGCCGCATCCGCAGGCTGTTGCGAACCATGTCACGCTGGGTGACTTCGCCGTGCCCTTCGGCGTTGGCGGGTCGGGTCTCCAGCCGCACCACGTGGCGACGTTGTAGCATCAGTTCGGCCGAGTCCTCGATCGTCACGAGCCGCTCGCCGTCGGGAATGAACCGCGAGAGGTTGTTCAACAGAGTCGTCTTGCCGCTGCCCGTACCGCCGCTGATGAGGATGTTAATCCGACCGGCCACGGCGGCCTGCAGAAACGTCACCATCTCCGGGCAGATCGACTCGAGGTCCAGCAGGTCGTCGATTTCGAGCGGCTTGGCACCGAAGCGGCGAATTGAAAGCGTCGGGCCACCCAGGGCGAGCGGCGGAATGATCGCGTTGACACGCGAACCGTCCGGCAAACGGGCGTCGACCATCGGCGACATCTCGTCGATCCGCCGACCGACGCGGGAGACGATCCGCTGGATGATCTGCAACAAATGGTCGTCGTCGGCAAACACGGTGTTCGTTTCCTGCAGCCGGCCGAACCGTTCGACGTACACCTCGTGCGGGCCGTTGACCAGGATGTCGCTGACATCGGGGTCCTGCATGTACGGTTCGAGCGGGCCGAGGCCGAATGACTCGGCCATCAGCTCATCAACCAGCCGCTCTTCGTCGACCGTCTCGAGCAGCGCGGACTTATCCCGCAACATGCCTTCGGCCAACGAACGGATGTGCCGCCGCAACCGTGGTTCGTCGAGTTTGGTGATGCGCGAGAGGTCGAGCGAGTCGATCAATTCGCGATGCGCGCGGGTCTTGAGCCGTTGAAACTCCGACTCGGGACCGTCGGTCTGTGCCGTCGCCGCGCCCGGTGTATTCATGTCGAGCGAAGTCGTGTACATCTCGGTGTTCATCGCGCGTTTCCTTGTTGCTTCTGCCGGCCCGAGGGCCGGCTTTGTGTCGCCTGCCGCTCAGCGCGTCAGACGAAGTTTGTGCAAGTACAGATTGGGCTCGGGCTGTGGGGGGGAATCGAGGCCGGCGGTCCAAAGCGTGGGATGGATCAGGTAGCACGGCTCGACGGTCACGACAAGCTGGTCGTCGTCGACCTCGGCGCCCACGACCACCGCGGCGATGAAGCCGACGACCGACACCTGGCCGTTGCCAGGTTGCGCACTGCCGTACAGGCAGAAGGCCCGGCGTGGGTCACGCGACGCCGCCACTTCGTTGAAACATTTGGCCAGCGCTTGGGCCGCCGTCGCGTTGGGAATCTTGACTGCTGTGAGCGACAGCGGCATTTGCTCAGTCGCCGGACCAAGCTCGCCGCGACTGTCCGCCAAGTCTTCCGGTGCGACGCCGGTGAGCAACTGCGTTCGGCACAATTCCATGGAACTCGACGAGTGATCGAATGCGACCAACTGACTGTTCGACTTCGCCTGGCTCTTGTTCTGGCCGGCGGAAATTGCCAGCCGAAGTTCGCGCTCGGCGATGCCGTTGTGGTTGCCGTCACCGCAGCGGGCCTCGTGCCAGGCGTCGCGCCCCACGGCCAGCGGCACGAGCGGGCTCGGCGAACGCCGCGTCGGACAGAATCCCACGACCAGGTTGTCGAGCGTGGCCTGGGAGTGCGCCGCAACGGCGGTCGACTCGAAGCTGGCAGTATCTACGGCACTGGTCGCCTCACTCGCCGCACCGCGTGTGAGCGACGCCGCCGGGTTCGGCCCCGCCGAGTCCTTCAAACAGGCGACGCGGATCGTGTTTAGCGGAATGCGGGAATCCAGGTGAGGTCGAAACCGCACCGGCCCGCCACCCGCGACGTCGGCGAGGTGACCAACCGAGAGTTGAATGTCGCCGCCTTCGAGTGTGCCACCGTGGGGAACCAGGCAGTTGTTGAGCCGCCGATAACGATTTGCGATCTCGAAGGCCTCGGCAACATCGTCACTCTGATCGCCGGCGGGCTGCGTTTCGGCGTCGCAAAGTTGGTCTTCGTCCAACAGGGCCGCCGTGGCCGCCAACGCGATCAGATCACTGCGTTGCTTCATACTGCGTTGCAGCAGCACGAGGTACGACCACTTCAAGACTAGAGCGGCCAGCAGGACCAACACGACGAGAAACATCACTAGCAGGATGGTCAGCACACCACGACGGTCGCCACGTCGACCGGGCGTCCGACGGCGTGTCGTCCGCCCTGCCCGGCAGACCGACACCTGGTGGGCTGCCGCCGAGAGTGGCTCGTTCGTGGCTCGGTTGCTGTTGGGTGATTGACGCATTCGCCTGCTGCTCGAGAATCCACGTTGGGAACGGGTGATGACTGCCTTCGGTTCACTACACGAAGCACTACGGCCGCTCAGCCGTTGGGCCGCACGACGTTCAACTGCGACGTGGAACGCGACTCGCCGAAAGGCCAGTCGTGCGTCGGCTCATCGGCGTCGTATGCGGCATCACCGTCGTAGAGAAAGCCATCTTGGTGCTGCTTTTCGTTGCCGAATCCGGTGGGCACAACCGCCGGCACACCCGACTGTCGCCGCTCGATCGCCGCCGTGGTGTCGTACGACTCTTGGATGCGGTCTTCAAGGAACGTGAGCTCCTGCATCTGTGTGCCGCGCCAAATGTGGACCGTCTTCTGCACTTGTGCGACCGGCTCGATGGGCGAAAGATTGAGCAGGTCGGACGGATTGACGAGGTTGTCGTCCACGTCGCCCGCCGCCAGTGCATCATCCACCGAGCTACGCAGCGACACCGACAACGAACCGTAGCGCTCGGCGAGGATCAGGCGGTTCGACTGCTCGGGCGTGACGGCCAGCGTCACCGTTCGCAAAGAGCGGTACATGCGCTCTTCACCGGGATAGCGGTTCTGGTTCGTCGCCAGCACGAGCACGTTACGCATCAACGTGAGCGTGGCAACGCCGTTGAGTTCGGGATGGTCGCCGTGCACGGTGAGCGACACGTCGACGTGCGAATCGGGCAGGATCAGGCCGTCGACGGCCGCCTCGCGGTCGACGCTGACGGTGACCGCCCGCAGCCCCGGAGGAATCTGATCGGCGAGGGTGGGCGACTTGCCAATTTCATAGAGGTCGGCTTCGAAGATCGGCTCGCCGGCGCGGATGCTGTCACGCGTCAGGCGGAAAACCGCGTTGTTGCGCATCCGCAGCGCGCCCTCCGGTGCCTTGCCCAGCGGCACTTGAATCACTTCTACGTCCTGCTCGCGGATGCGGGCGTACTGGGGCAAGTTGATCCGCGCCACCACGAACGATTCCGTGGGGGGCGGAACGGGTTCGGGCGCCGCAAAGTAGCGTTTCGTGGCGTAAGCGGCCACGAGACCGAACAGGATGGCGAACACGCCGACGGTCACGGTAGCGGGGCTGATGCGTTTCACCGCTGGGTCTCCTTGATGCAAATTTCTACAGATGTGGCTCTTGCGGATGGGTCTCGCGGCGGCTGCGGCGCCAGGCGCTTCGTCGCTCACTCCTTGCGGGCAACGTATTCGGCACAGATTTGTCGGCCCTCGAACGAGAGACCGATCCATTTCAACAAGTCGGGCACGGCGGCCGTCCAACCAACCGACACGCGGACGGAGATGGGATCGCCGGTGTGCGCCGTCTGCGGGTCGGCCGGCTCGATCACGACGGGCCGCACTCGGTCGGCAAAACGCCAGTGATGCAGGGCTTGGTCGACGACGTCCTGCACGGACGCCGCCGTGGCGTCGGGAAGGGCGGCTTCGCGTGCTCCGGCTCCCGCCGCGGCATGGATCGCCTGACTCGCCATCAGCAACAGTGCGAACACGACCGTGGCCAACAGCAGCAGCAACAACAGCGGCAGTGTGAGGACCAACTCGAGCGTCAACACGCCACGCCGCCGGGGCGAGCGCCTGATTCGCGCTGGTCGCCGTCGAGGTTGTGACAGGTAATTCGTCATCGTGGTTTGTCTCGGTGTGTATGCAGCGGTGTGAGTTCGACGGCGCTCGCGCCTCAGAGGCGTCCGTTGCTCACTAGCCAGGCCAGCAATACTGTGGTGCTCACCGCGGCTGGTACGGCAAAAGGCAACGAACGGCGCGGTTGTCGTGAACCACAAACTGATTCGTTGTCGAGTTCGTCGGTAACAAAGGTCGGTTCCGCCTCGGCCACGTTGCGGCCACGCCAGCCAAATAGTTGCCCCACGGCGTTGACTGCCAACATGACGACCGCGATGACGGCGCTGAGGAGGATGCTCATCACGAAGGCGACGAGCAGCAATTTCCAGCCCAACCAGGCGCCCAGCGCGGCCAGCAGCTTAACGTCGCCCGCACCGCCGCCGCCAACAACGTACGGCACGAGCAGCAGCGAAAATCCGACGAGCAGCCCCAGCAGCGACGACCCGAGACCGAAACCAACCGGAGCCAGCGCGTGGAAGGTAAGGCCACATGCGGCCATTGGTACGGTGAGCCAGTTCGGGATGCGGCGGCTGTGCAGGTCGGTCACGGCCGCCGTCGTCATGCACGCGGCTACCGCCGTGGCAAAGGCGATTGAGGTTGTCATGCTGAATACCTCACTTCAGCTCGTTCCGTGGGGGCAACGTCAGTACGGTAGCCGTGACTACTGCAGTCCGCCGCCGGAGGACTTGGTCACCGGCGGCTCGTCGGGTCGGCACGTGTTGACCTGGTCCGACGGATCAACGTAGTTGAAGCCGTTACCGCCGATGCAGGGGTCCGGTGCAATCGAGTAGCTCTGGTCGATGGAAACTACGGCGCCGGCAACGCCGCCGAGTTCGCTGATCGTGGCGTCGCGAACCGCCGAAAGTGCGCCAACGATGCCAATCACCACCAGCGTGATCAGCAGAATCCACTCGAACGTGAGTACGCCTTCGTCCTGAGCGGCGAGTCGTCGAAACGTGCGAAGCATGGGACATGCCTCCCTGGGCTGTGATATTGGAGCGAGTCGCTACGGCCTGGTTCGAGGCACGTGTCCGGGCGGCTATGACGGCGAACCGTCGGCGCCGAGCTTCGGTGCGCTACGTGGCCTGGCGTGGTGCTGCGAATACGATTGCGATTGTGAAAGATGTCAGTGACGAGTGGTTTTGGCGATGTGGGTCGTCAAGACTCGCGCGTATGATTGACAACGACGTGTCGAGGGGGATGTGTTGCTTTGGTTTCCCTTTGGGGAGGGGCGCTTCTGCAAGCGAGATGATGATTGGTTGAATCGAGAGTCCGAATGCGTCCGTCGGGGCACCAACGTTCGCGACGTGTGTCTCTGCGCGTCCGAGTCGCCTCGGCCGTTACCCGCACGCTGGTCCCGGGACAGTGGTCCTGTCCCGGGACAGCGACGGATGGTACTCGCAGGTCGGTTACTGGACCTGGGTGAAGGCGGGTTCGCCGCCCATCTTGGTGACCGGCGGCATTTCGGGACGGCATTGGCCGTAGGTCATCTCGTCAATGAAGACCGAGTTCGAGGCCCCGTCGATGATGCCGTCGTGGACGGTCACCTCAACCGGGTTGACAATCGTGTAGCTCTGGTCGAGTGAGACCATCGCCTCGGCGACGTCACCGAGTTCGTCGAGCATGGCGTCGCGCACCGCGCTGAGGCCACCGACCACGCCGATCGTCAGTAGCGTGATCAAGAGAATCCATTCGAAGGTCAGGACGCCTTGGTCCTCCTTCTTCATCCGGGAGAAAAGCTTCTTCACTGTTGACTCCTTGAGGATTACACCACACGTAAAGGACCCTAGTCTCGGCATCGGAGGGGCGCCGTCGCCGGGGCTAGCCGCGCAAACCGTCTTCCGTTGTGCCCGAAGCGGCTGCGAGTAGCATCTCGCTTACGCTTTGGCTAAAGCAGATTGCGTACCAGACCGGTGACGACGGCAATGTCGCGCGCCGGCGCCGGACCACACTTGTTGCCCCGTATACACTTAACACCGCCCGATTTTTCCGGCCGGGTTGTATCCGCTCCGCAGACATGTTTCGCTAACGAATCAGCGACCGCCGCGTCAGCGTTGTGAAAAGTAAACACACGCTTCCGGCTCGTGCCGCGTAGCAACGTGCTCAAATACTGCGAGTCGGCGGTCGGCGGTAACACTTCGAACAGCACGCAATCCTGGTCCTGGTAGACGATTTGGCAACGCGGCTCGTGCACGGCGGCGACGTACAGTTCGAACTGCGCGTTTCGCCGTACGGCCAGGTAGTTGAGTCCGTAGTGGTCAACGCGTGCGAGCCAGTCGGGCCGTGCCGCCGCGATGTCCAGGTAGTCACTCCAGACCTGGGGAGAAAGCAGGTGGACGTGAGAGTACACCAGAGGCCGCACTCGGGCATCGCTCTCCCAGACGAGGAAGTCGCCCCAGTCCATCGGCGTGAACATCGGCCCGGCGATCTGCAGTTCATTCAAGGCGACCGCCAGGTGGACGGGCGTCTGTGGAGACGCGATGCGGCCCAGGCCCCGTGACGTGCCCGAGAGCAGGGAGTATGTCGGTGGCGACCAGATGAGCGTCATCAGCACGACGACGATGGCTAGTGCCGTGCGCCGTTGCGTCGCCTGCAAGCGGTCGCGCTGGTCGTAACGATTGTTCGGCTTGCGGCGTGCCGCGACCACGTGAGCCAAGTGCGGAATGGTCACCCAGGCCCAGAGGACCGCCCACCAGACGAGCATCCGTTGCGAGGCAATCGTCGCGGCGGCGGTCATTGCCAACAGCGCGACGTCGCGGATGCGTAGTCGCCGCCAGTCCAGCGTCAGCGCGACGGCGGCCACGGCCAGCGACACCGCAAGTGCCAGGCCACCCAGGCTAGCGGCCCGAAGAGGCTGCCACTCCGAAATGTCAGCGAGCACGGGATTGCGAGAGAACTCGACGGCCGCGACGGCGAGCTTCCAGCCGAACGGATTTAGCAGCGTCGCACCGACCGAAAGTGCACAAAGTAGGGTCAGTCGGCGTACGGTTCGGTCGTTCAAAACCAAGGTGACGTTTTGCGTCATTCGCCATCCCTCTATGGCCGCATCCGCCGCCATCACGGCGAGGACGACAACGCCCAGCGGGAACGACCCGTGCAGATTCGCCCAGACGGCAAACAGCACCGGCAACCAAACAAGCGGATGACGACGTCGCCGTACCAGGTCGGCGCCGACCAATACCCAGGGAAACATCGCCGCCGCGAGCAGTTGCGGTCGCAATGTGCCGAGCGCGGGCAGAGCGATCAGCACGGTCGCAGCAGCGGCGGCCGCCGCTGCGCCCAGGGGCACGCCCCGCCGGCGCACGGCGCACATCACACCCGCGCCAAGTGCCACGAGCAGCAGGCCATGCATGAACGACAGGCCTTCGAGCCCGCACACTTCGTACCACGCGTATCCGGCGACCTGGCTCAACCACCAGAGGTCAACCAGCGGACGGTAGATCGACTCGGTGACTCCGAACGGATCGTCGGTCGGCAGCGAGCCGCTCTCGGCGATCAGTCGGCCATAGGCCAGGTGCCCCCAGAGGTCGGTGTGCCCCAGTGGGAAAAGGGTGCCCAACAAAAAGAGACTGCAAAGCACGACGACGGCGATCAACTGTCCCCGTGTCGTGGCGGGAAACCAGTCGGCTGTCGTGGCGCACTCCGCTGGGGCCACGTCGGCGTCGCGGCGCACTCGCACCGGCTGTACACCAACTTTCGTTGCCTTTTCGCCGATGCTCATGAGCGGGGCCCTCGATTTTCCAGCGAAATCGACAATTCGTCGGTGTGCGTGCTGTCGACAACCGTATCGTCGTCAACAGCAATCGTGCCTTGGCCGGACCGCCAGGCATCGTAGGGATCGCAGCTACGCCAAAGGCAGAGTGCGCGGGCGGCGTGGGTGAACGGTCCGTAGTCGCGCCGTAGCGTGGTTTCGTCGA
>JAGQPT010000367.1 GCA_020426575.1 Planctomycetales bacterium | reverse complement strand
CACGCGGGGCGCCGCGGTGGGGCGCGGCGACGCGATGGCCGCGGTGACCGCGGCGGTACGAGCGCTGCGGGCGGCGGAGCGCTGAGTGCTCTGTGCGGAGCACCGAGCTGATGGTTTGCCGGCACCGACCGTCGGCTGTCACGAGCCGTGCGGAGTCGTTGTGGCCGACGCGGCTTCTCAAGTATGCGCCTCAGGCATACTGTCTACGCTTGTGGTGATCGGCGCGGTACGGTGTCGGCTGCTTGTCCGGGATTGTTCGTGTGGCCTCGATGAAGTTTCATCGCAAAAGTTTCATCGTTGAAATGTCCTGGTCGACGCGGCTCGGCGACGGTGGCTGGATGCGGCCGGGTTCAGCGGGGCGCGCCACTTGTGTACGGCGACGATACGGCGAGAATCGTGCAGGGCGGCGGCGCGAGGGGTGACGGCCCTGTCGCCGCGCGCAGCCAACGTTCAACGTGGACCCGATCGAGGCGAACTGCCATGAGCTATGAGATTCGCAACCAGGCGGTGTTGGTGACCGGCGCCAACCGCGGTATTGGCAAGGCAATTGCCGAAGGCTTGCTCGAGCACGGTGCCGGCAAGTTGTATGCGGCGGTCCGCGATCCGGCGTCGGCCGGGGCGCTGGTTGACGCACACGGCGAGAAGGTGGTGCCGCTGCGACTCGACCTGACCGACGAGGCGTCGGTCGCCAGTGCTGCCGAGGCGGCCAGCGACGTGACCCTGGTCGTGAACAACGCCGGCGTACTGCGGATGGCGCGGCTTGCGTCCGAAGACGTGTTCGACGCGCTGGATTTCGAGATGGAAACGAACGTGCTCGGGTTGATTCGCATGATCCGGGCGTTCGGGCCGGTAATCGAAGCCAACGGCGGCGGGGCGTTCGTGCAGCTCAACTCTGTGGCGTCGCTCAAGAGCTTTCCCGCCTTCACGACCTACTCGGCGTCGAAGGCGGCGTCGTATTCGATCACACAGGCGGCACGCTTCGAACTCGCCAAGCGCGGGATTGCGGTCCACAGCGTGCACCCGGGCCCGATCGACACGGACATGGGCGCCGACGCCGGTTTGAGCGAGATCGCCGAACCGCCGAAGTTGGTGGCCGACGCGATCGTGGCGGCGCTGGCGTCGGGCGAGTTTCACGTCTTTCCGGACACGCTGGCCCGGCAGATCGGCGGCGCGTACGCCAGCTTCGCCGAAAACGTGGTGTTGGCAGACTTTAATGAAGGGTGACGGGCCTCGGCTGAAATCGGCTTTCGCTGTGACTTACGCTGCGAACCATTTGGGTTCGTCACCGGCGACGCGGATCATTTGCCTGTGACTTCACCCGTGGCGGCCCACTCGACGGATCGGCGGAGCAATTCCTGATAGGCCGGGTTTTGCTTCGAGTCGATGGCGTGGCCGAGCAGGTTCTGCACGACGCGGCCGTCGCCGTAGTGCTTGACGAACACGAGTGGTTCGACCTGCTCGCTCCAGTCCGAGTAGCCGGACGCCAGCACCTCGATGTCGCCCTCGCCAGAGAGCCGCGAGTAGAGTTCATCCTCGGTCTGGAAGTCGTCGAGGCCCTTGGTGATCGGGTGGTCGTGGTCCTTGATGTTGACGGTGAAGGCGCCGTAGGGGCCGTGTCCGCCCGTGCCTTTCTTCCAGACGCGGCCGAGCAGGTCGGCGTATTCGTCCCAGTCCTGGAAGGAACTGCAGGCGAAGTGCAGCGCGACGACGTTGCCGCCTTGCCGGACATAGTCGAGCAGGCCCTGCTTGGCGGCCGGGCTGGGATCGGGTTCGGTCCAAAAACCGTAGCTGAGTACGACCGCGTCGTACTTGTCGGGCGAAAGGCGAGCGAAGTCTTCTTTGTCGTTGCTGATCGTAACGTCGAAGCGGCCGCTGTCGTCGAGAATGGCGCCGATGAGCCGCGTCGACGCTTCCCACTGGTGCGATTCGACGTCGAAACCGGTGACGAGCAACACGTCGATCTTGTTGTCGTCGGCCCGCGAGGCGAGCGACGCCACCAGCACGAACAGCACCGGCGCGAGTGTTCTGAGGATTTGCCGCATGATGGTCTCCCAGAGGGTGAAGGGATTGTCGAGTGCAGATTGGGGCGATGTTGTCTCGGTAGTGCTCTCTGATACTTGGCGGCGCTGGGGCCGCTATTGGTTCAATTCAATGATGCGAAAGTCCTCGAAGCGGATCCAATGTTCGGCGTCGGCGGGGCCTTCATAACACTGGATGCTGATCTGGTCGTTGCCGCGCGGCAGGTTGCCCGAATCGGCCGTGAGATAAGCGTCCTCGGCATTTTCGCGGTAGCGGGCCGTCCATTCATCGCCACGGACTTCCAGGCGCAATTGCACGGTCTTGTTCGGGGCCGGCTTGCGACCGGGAATGATCCATTCCTCGCCGTCGATGTGTTCGTGGACGAATTTGAACGCGGGCTTGTCGTCGTGGTACCAGGTGATGCCCCCCTGCTCGAACTGGTTGGTCGGCGGCGACGTGAACGTGACGGTCAGCTCGATCGCGTAGTCGCTGGGCAGGGCGTCCGAGAGCGGCCGGACCAGGGCGTTCTTGACCGTGTCGGCCTTACCGGGCTCGACGTGAATCTCCAGCCCGCCGCCGCCGAAGCGCCAGGCGTCGGGGTTTTCGCGCAGCCAGGACCAGCCGTCGGCCAGTTCGCCGTCAAGGGTGTCCTCGAACAGCACCCGTGGTTCGGCCGCCGCGGCGCAGCGGACAAGCAACAACAAGACGGCGAACAGGCAGAGCAGTTGGCGTGGCATGGTGTTCCCTCGGTGTGTGGCTCGGCGTCGTGTCGCTGCAGAGGTCAAAGCGGTCGGGATGGCGCCAGGACGATTCTAACACAGCGTGGCAGCCGTTTCGCGTTGCCTCGGCCCGCGTTGCCGGCTGGGTTATGGGTGCGCCGATCAGTCGCGCTCGACGATGCCGCGGAGGTAGACGTCGTCGCCGATTTGCTCGCAGGACTCCACCCTCACGCGCCCGGCGGCCGACATCCGCTCGTGGCCATGACCGGCCAGTGGGCTGGGCGCGACGGCGCCGCCAACGAGCCGCGGGGCGATGAACGTGTGGACTTCGTCGATCTGGCCCGAGTCGAACAGCGCCCCTAGCAGAGTTGCTCCCCCTTCGACGAGCACGTTGGTCATTCGGCGGCGGCCCAGTTCGTCGAGCAACTGGTTGATTCGACCCTGATGAGTCTCGGCGTCACAGACCAGCACTTCGCAGCCCGCGGAGGTGAGGCGTTCGCGATCGGCCAGCAGAGCTTGCGGACCGGCGACGACGAGCACGGGGACCTCGGCGGCCGTGCGGACGAGTTTGCTGTCATCGGCGAGCGTCGCTCGGGTGTCGAGCACGATCCGCAGTGGTGTGCGCGGCCCCGGCGGTCGAGCGGTGAGTAGCGGATCGTCGAGCCGTGCCGTGTGGCGTCCCACGATGATTGCGTCGACGCGGCCGCGCAGTTCGTGCACGACGGCCCGCGACGCAGGCGACGAGATCCAGCGGCTGTCACCGCTGTGGGTGGCGATCTTGCCGTCGAGCGTCATGGCCCATTTGGCGATGAGCCAGGGGCGGGCCTGGGTGACGAGTTTCAGATACGGGGCGTTGAGCCGACGGGCCGACTCTGCTTCGACGCCGACGACGACTTCGAGCCCGGCGGCTTCGAGTCGACCGATGCCACCGCCGTCGACGGCCGGAAAGGGATCACGGTGGGCGATGACGACGCGGCGGATGCCCGCGGCGATGACGGCGTCCGTGCAGGGCGGCGTTTTACCGTGATGGCAGCAGGGTTCGAGAGTGACGTAGAGCGTTGCGTCGCGGGCATGCACGCCGGCAACGGCCAGGGCCTCGACCTCGGCGTGGGGGCCGCCGTAGCGGTGGTGCCAGCCGTCGCCGATTACCTCGGCGCCGTGGGCGACGACGGCGCCGACGAGCGGGTTGGGTTCGACGTGGCCGCGCCCCTGGGCCGCAAGCTCGAGCGCCCGCGCCATGTGCCAACGATCGAGCACGTCCAGGGGCATCTCGTCGTCAGGAGAGATGCCCGACGGCTGGTCGTCGGCTGGCGTGGGAGCGGCGGACATGGGCGATGACTCAGTCGGAGCCGGGCAACCAGAGCGACTTACTGCCGCCGGTTTGTTCACTTTCCGGAGTCCAGATTGCCGACGACTCGCCGGCGTCGGGTGCGGCCGATGTGTCCATGTCGGGCTGCATGGCAAAGTCACCTTGCACCGGCTGACCGTCGGGGCGAATCAAGCCCGTCTCGGTGAGGATCGAGAAGACGGCTTCCCGAACGCCGCGTTCGTTGCCGTGCGCGCTGAGCAGGTGCTCGATGAGGCGGGTGAATTCGGCCGCTTCGCCGCGGCGCAGGCGAAGCTGGATTTCGTCGAGGTCGATCTGGGCGTTGGAGACACCCACTTCGTCGGCGGCGGCGCGGGCCTTTTCGAGCCAGTCGAGTGCCGCAGTGGAAGCGCCGAGGGTGTGAGCCATCACGACGCAGGCCTGCCAGGTGGCAACTTGGGCCATGGGTTTGGTCGGCTCGCCCTCGCTTGCGGCGGCGTCGGACGCATCACGGCGCGCCGCCTCGAACGTGCCACGCTCGATGAGCACGGGGATTAAGCGGCGCAGAGCGGCGTGGTGGTTACCTGCCCAAAGGCGGAAAAACAGCGAATACGCCTGCCGGTCGTCGACTTTTTCAACATCGATACGGTCGAGCCGCGCAAACGGAATCGACCTGACGTCGCACGTCGACGGGTCGATCAACTCCGGCTGCGGCAATCCCAGCAACTCGCGAAGCGGCGCGAAGTCGAAAGCATCGCTTTGCGAATGTTCGGTCAATTCGAGATCCCGCAGGTGGGCGGCGAGCCGAATGCGGCCGGCGGGGTCCGCGGCCGCCTCGCGAGGACTCTTGCCGTCGAGTACGCCGAGTGGTGCGTCCGGCCATTTTTCCAGGTACGCGTGGCGACGCAGTTCATTCTGCAACTCGCTGCGGCGATCGTAGGAAATGTTTTTGGGATACCATCGCCTGTCTTCAAGCAACAGCAGCTCGCGCGGGACGGCGGATTGCGACGTTTCGCTGGGTTCACCATCGATCTGATCGCCGAGCACGCCGCGCAGCAGGGCGACTGTGTCGTCGAGCGACGCGTCGCGGAGCGTGCGCAGCTCGACCCGTGGCGGGCGGTCCGTTTCGCGTCCGAAGAGGACGACCAAGCCGAGCATCGACGGCAAGTTGTCGGCCGTGACATCTGCCGACGGCGTGTCGGCCGGCAGCTCCGGACGGTCAAGCAGTTCGTAGGCACTGCGCGGCGGCGGTCCGTCGTCGCGGCTGAAATACCGAGGGTCGTTCTTATCGAGCAGGAAACGCTTGTCGGCGGAAATGCGTTCGAGGACGATGTCCACGTCGCGGATCTCGAAGGTGAGGGTCAATTGATCGACATCGTCGGCCTCGCGGGTTGTGTCGAGTAGCTGAGCAAACAACTCGGCGTCGACGGCGTCCTCTTGGGGAACGTCGAGCGTGGCCAGCCGCCGCAGCACGGCGACGTAGCCTGTCGTGTCGCCCAACCAACCGCGTAACGTGGCCAGGGCTTGCCAGACCGGCACGGCATTGGGGGCCGAGGAGGTGATGGCGGCGAACTGGTCACAAGCTTTGCGCCAAAGACCCCGAGTGGCAGTGCGGAGCGCTTCGTTATAGGCCTCGGTCCATTCGGCGCCGTCCGGGGGCGGACGAAACGCCACGTCATCGCGGAGCGGCAGGGGGACCTCTTCGGATCGTTGCCAGCGGATCAACCGTTCCGCGACTTTTTCGTCGCGGGGCTCGATCCGCGAGCGGAGCGACCAGTGCCCGAAAGCCGCCAGCACGTCGCCGTGGGCGGCGAACAAGTCTCCCACCTGGACGATCGCCTCGGCCAGTTCGAACGGCATGTTCTTGTCGACGCAGTTTTCCAGGGCGCGCTGGAGCGGTTCGACGGCGGCCTGTGGACCCTGTAGGTGGGCCAGTGTGACGGCCCATTGAGCCAACGCCTGGGCGTTCTCGGGCATCCGCTCGACCAGCGGTCGAAGCGTCGCCTCGGCCTGTTCGTATTGGTTGATGGCGACGTGGACCGTCGCCTTGATCGCTTCCAGGCAGGCCCGCTGCGGGTATCGGGCGATCAGGCCGTCGAGCTGTCCAAGTGCGGCCTGGTATTGTTCGCCCTCGACCATGCGGAAGAGTTTCTGGAATTCGCCGGTTAGATCCGAGCAGCAGAACTTGATCTTCTTGCCGGTGCCGCCTGGGCAGGGGGTATAGGAATCGATCGACATGGGGGCGCTCCCTCGGTCCCAGGGGATTGGCAGCGTGGTGCGGGTGGAGACGACGTGCTGGAGGACTGATCGTAGCACGTTCGGCGGCAGGTTTCGAGCCGCTCCGATTCGGTGGCGCCGGCGACGTGGCCTGGCTGGGGGCCGCGATTGGGTGCCGCGACTTAGTGACGCGATTGGGGTGGCTCGAACCGCTGTATCGCCGGCTGTTCCGTGTCCGCGCCGTAGATTAGTATTGGAAGGCTGCGCCGGGGGCGCCGCCGGCAGCTAGGCAAGCGTGGTGAGAGAAACGCGTTAGAGAATCTTCGCCGGCGGGGCCGATCATAGGCTTACCGCACACGCCGGCCCACGCCGGCAGTTGCCCTCAAGGGAGAGCTCCAGAGGGGCTTTCCGGGGCAAATTACGGGGCAAATCGTCCCGCAGCCACGGAGGATCGGCGGTGGCCACTCCCGGCGCGGAGGGCGACGGTCGACCTGTTCGAACAACCTTGTACCTCGCGCGCGGCTCGGGCGACCCGCGCAACTGCCACCTCTCGTTCTATGCCTCGATCCGTTGAAGTCGTCATTACCGGTGTGGGAGTCGTTGCCCCCAACGGCATCGGGCGCGAGGCCTTCTGGCGTTCGCTGTGCGAACAACGCAGCGGCGTGCGGCACCTCGAGTTGGCAGGCGTGGGAGATTTTCCCGCCGTGATTGGCGGCGAGATCGTCGACTTCGATCCGAAGGCCCATATCCAACCGCGCAAGTCGCTCAAGGTGATGTGCCGCGAGATTGTATACGGTGTGGCGGCCGCGTCGCTGGCGGTCGATGACGCCGGCATCTCGGACGGCAGCGTCGATCCGGAACGGTTCGGGGCCGTCTATGGCGCCGACATGATGCACATGGCGATCGATGAACTGGAATCGCCGTATCGCGTTTGCATCGAGGACGGCAAGTTCGACTTTGCCCGATGGGGGACACGCGCCCACGAAGAGTTCTTCCCACTGTTCATGCTCAAGTACCTGCCCAACATGCCGGCGTGTCACATCGCGATTCGGCATGATGCGCGGGGGCCGAACAATTCGATCGTGTTGGGCGAGGTTTCGAGCCTGTCGGCACTGGCCGAGGCGGCGCGGGTGATTGAACGCGGCGACGCCGACGTGATGGTGGCAGGCGGGACCGGCAGTCGGCTCCACCCGACGACGTTGGTGCGCAGTTGCGTCTCGCAGCTTTCTCAGCGTCATGATGATCCGACGACGGCGTCACGGCCGTTCGACGCCGACCGCGACGGAATGGTCAACGGCGAAGGCGCCGCGGCGCTGGTCATCGAGTCGCGGGCACACGCCGAGCGCCGCGGTGCGCCGGTCTTCGGCGTCATGCGCGGTTATGCCAGCACGTTCGCAACGGGCAAGCCCACGACCGAGGCGATGGGCGGCGCCATCGAGCGCGCGATTGCCCTGGCGATCGCCGACGCGGGGATGTCGGGCGGGGACATCGGCTGCGTGAACGCCAATGGGCTGGGCACGACGGTGGACGACGCGATCGAGGCCCGCGCGATCCGGGCGACGCTGGGCGACGTGCCCGTCACGGCTCCCAAGAGTTATTTTGGCAACCTGGCGGCCGGCTCGGGCGCGGTCGAGGCGGCTGCCAGCATCATCGGTCTGCCGAACCGCCTCGCCCCGGCGACGTTGAATTACGAGCGTCCCGACCCAGCATGTGCGATCAACGTGATTCACGGCGAGCCGGCGCGACTGGAACGCCCCGGCGTGCTGTTGCTCAACCAAGCGCCGACGGGCCAGTCGGTCGCGGTACTCGTCTGCGCCGAGTGATCGGGGCGTTCGAGTGAAGCGTAGGACGTCGGGCAGCAACGCATCGATTCTGATTGATGCGAAGGCAGGCTGTTTTGTAAGAGTGCGCAGCCTGGGAGGCAATTTCTGTAATTCTTACAGGGCGGCGGGCGATACCCACTGGTAGTCGACATCGCGAACTGGACTTGCCGCCGTTTTTGCCGCCCACCTATAACGCTCGTCCCCGAAACGATTTGGGGGAGAGAATCGGGATCGGGTAGATGCGGCGGTCGGGCCGTTGTGGGTAAGTCCGGTGGCTTGGCACGTTTGATGCATCATGTCACGCCCGACGATCGACCCCGCCCTGACAGGCAAATGACACGCGTTGTGGGTTGGGCAACTTTTATGCTCTTTTTGGAACCATCAGTGAGTCGGGCCGTCCCATCGGTCGCACACGGAAGTCCTGCGGAAGCCGTTCCGCCGAACGACAAGGAAGGAATGCTATGAAGCGCGTATTGGCGGGGTCATGGCGATGTGGATGCGTCCTGGCAGGTCTACTGGTGCTGAGCGACGGGGCGGTTGATTCGACCCATGCTCAAACGTCCGGTTCGACGTACCAGGGGGGCGGCAATCAGGGGTACGCACCGCAGCAACCCGCTACGGGGTATCCGGCCAGCACCGCACCGCGACGTTCAACGGCCGGCGCCGTGTCGGGTTATCCGGCGCAGGGCACTTATGGCCAGGTCGCACCGACCGGCCAAGTGAATCCCGGTGCAGCCGGCGGCTATCCGCAGGCCCAGGTTCAGCAAGGCCAGGTCGCGCCAATTCAAAGCCAGCAGAGTCGCGTCAGTGTGGCTGACAGCCGAAGCGCGCCGGCCCAACCGGTGCTGACCGACGACATCGCCCAGCAGGCGAAGATCAATCCGCAGCATCCGCTGGCGCCGGTGGTGAGCGAACTCGACGAGGCGTCGCAGGTGCTGGCGAGCGTGCAGAACTACGAATGCATCTTCAGCAAGCGCGAGTTCATTGACGGCACGCTCACTGAAACGGAGAACATGTACTTTAAAGTTCGGCACGAGCCCTTCAGCGTTTACCTCTACTGCTATGGCCCGGCGAAGCCGAAGGGGCAAGAAGCGATTTATGTCGAAGGCCGCAACAACGGCCAGGTCGTGGCCCATTCGACCGGCATTCGCGCGATTGCCGGGACCGTGCACCTCGATCCACTCAGTGCCCGGATGATGGAGGGGAACCGCCACCCGATCACGGACGTGGGCATGAAGAACCTGACGGGCAAGCTGCTGGACCGCTATCGTCGCGAAGCGCAGTACGATGGCACGGTGGTCAAGGAATACGACAACGTGCAGGTGGCCGGCCGGACCTGCAAGTGCATCGAGATCACGCACCCACAGCAGTACCGACCGTTCGACTTCTACGTGATGCGGATTTACCTGGACAAGCAGTGGAAGGTGCCGGTCTGTATGCAGGCGTACGGTTGGCCGACGCAGGCGGGCGGCGCCCCGCAACTGGTCGAGGAGTACACGTATTCGCAGTTGAAATTCAACGTGGCGATGACGGACCGCGACTTCGACCCGAACAACCCAAACTACGGTTACTGATCAGCGCGGGGGCGACGAATTGACGGTGGTTGCGTCATGAGAGGTCGGCTACCAGGCGAATTCGAGGCCGAGGCGGGCGCCTTGGAGGAGCAGGTCGCCACCGTGGTTGATGGTCACCGTGGCGGGGTTGGAGAACGTCAACTGGTCAGGGGCGAGCGCCAGGCCGGTGACCCAGTTGAAATCGTAGCCGGTGCGGATCGTGCAGTGCGGCGAGAGCCGGTAACGAATCATCAAGTCGAGTTCGCCGATGAAACCGACGCCCATCGTGTCGTCGCCGAACGCCTGGTTCGATGCGGGATATATACCACTGTGCAGTGTGGTGTCGTCGTTGACGAGAATCTCGCTGTTCTGATCGGACGACGTGCCGTAGAGGCCGACCTTGGCCTGCACGCTGAGGCTGAGTCGGCGCCACTGCCAGCGGATGTCGCCCCCGATCTGCATGCCGAGCATGCTGTTGGTCGTGTCGATGTTGTATTGCCCAGAGAAGGGCTCATCGACGCCGTCGGCGGTGATCACGCCTCGGCTGTTCCAGGTGAACTCGTCGTTGAAGTTGAGGTAGCGGAGCCCCAGCAGCATCGACGGCACGACGGCCGGCGTGTAGTCTTCCTGCCAACTGCCGTCGGGCGAAGCAACGAGGGCGGTACGGCGCTCGCCGCGGCGGATGCGCCAGTTCAACTCGAAGTTGTGCATCTCTGAGTGCATCTGGTAGCCGTGGTAGTCGGCGTTGCTGAAACCGCTGGCAAACGATCCGGGAAACGAACCGGTGGGGCTGAACGGGCTGTTGAGTTCGCCCATTTCGAAGTCGATGCCGCCGAGTGTGATCGGGCCGAAACGACTGCCGTTGATGAACCGACTGGCGTTCCAGTCAGTGACGCCCATGTAGGTGAATTCGAGCGTGTGATCGCGGCCAATGTAGTCCTTGCCAAGGTAACGGCCCAGGGTGACGCGGACGCCCGGCTCCATCTGGAACGTGCCCGCCTTAGTGTTCATCACGGGCTGTTCGAAGATGAAGGGCTGGATCTGCCCGACGTTGACCACTTGCGTCGTGGTGGTGGTCACGGTGTCGCGGGCCCGGTTGCGGTGCATCATCACGGCTTCGACCTGGACGAACCAGGGATCGCCGCAGAGCGGACAGCCGTCGCAGCCGAGGTGGAATTCGGGTAGCCAGTAGGCCGGAGCGGCCAAGGGGCGGACGTAGGCGTCTTCGAGGCCCCCTTGAGGCGGCCCCGTGAAATCGCTCTCGGCATAGCCACGAAATTGGGGCTCGGGCGCGGCGGCGGCCGCTGGCGCGCTGGTCGATGTGTCGGTCGACGGCTCGGGCGCGTAACTGCCACCCGTGTCAGTTTCGCCGCCGCCGAAGATGTCGTCGGGCAGATAGGAATCCTCGGATGAAGACTCCATGCTCGGTGCATCGCCGGACGGCTGAGTGAAGGCGCCGCCCTCTCGGGCCGGACCGCCGAATTGCGCACGGGCACTACCGACACCTAGCGTGAGGCTCAACAGGCACGCTAGCAGCAGTCGTTCCCGCGTCTGGGACACCATCCACCTGACCTCCGATCGAACGGGTGTCACGGTCGCCCCATCGGTGGGGCGGACCACGGGCGAGGAATCTCGCCGCTGCACTCATCGACCGAGGAAAGTCGCTGCAACAGGAAAAATCGTCAAAATCAGAAAACTAGCCGCAAACCATGCAGATTAACAGGCGTTGCTGCCATCACTGCTGGCGGAGTTGCGGAGGGACGCAGCACGTGCGCGCACGGTACCTCGTGCGCGCCAGAGTTCGACGGGCTCCAGGGCTGGCCGATCCAGCAATGCTGATGAGGTTGCGCGTCAGCGGCCGAAGCGGCTGCCGGAGTAGTCCGCGGCGATCGAGCGTCGGGGGACCTCCATCACAAGCGGCTTAGGCAGGAAGGGGATGCCATCGAGCGATTTCGGCTGTGCGGTTCCGGCTGCGACGGCGTCGGGGTCGGCGCCAAACGTCTTGGCGATTGCCGCGATCCGCTCGTCGAGTTCGAACTTGCCGTCGCCGCCCTGGCTGCCGAGTTGTGCGAAGCCGCCCACGGTGACGATACTGCGGCTGCGCTCGTGGTACTCGTAAGCTTCGTAGCCTTTCTCCCGCAGTTTCACCGTGAGGCGATGCGCACTTTCGGCTGCGGCGGCGAGATTCGACGAGGTTTCTTCGTGGGAGACCTTTTCAATCGTCTTGGGATCGACGATCGAGAAGCCCTTGAACGAGGCGACCTGGATCGTGTAATTGCCCGAGCAGTCCAGCAGGCTGAACTGCAGATCGGAATTGATCTTTTCGATGAAGTCGTCGACGCCGTCGGGCACAAAGTAATTCTTCGGCAGCAGCGGGTTTGTGGTCACGAAGGCACCGGCCATGGGGCCCATGTCTTTCTTCACGTTGCGGACGAACTGATCCCCCTCGTCGTCGGATTTGAGCGTCATCGTCCGCTGGATCGTCCGCAAGCCGGCCAGCACCAGGCTCGACTCGTCAGGGTTCTCGTCGCTGAGACACTCGGGCTTCATGAACTTGATCCGTTCGATGAGCTTCGGTACTCGCGGATCGTCGACACTCTCGAAATCGCCTACGAGTACGGCGATTTCGTCGTGGGCGCCGCCGTTCTGGTAGCGCATCCGTCGCAAGTCCCCGTTTGAGTCGCGGCCTTCGAGCGTCTGGGAAAAGTCGAACGTCATGCGGTGGGTGTAGGCGTCGAGCTTGTGTTTCTTACGGAGTTCGTAGACCAACTCGCGGGCTTCGTCCTCGGCGTGATCGCCGCTGAACGTGGCGGCCATCACCATCCAGGGGCCGTTGCTGTCGTCGATGGCGTACATCTGGCCGGGCTGGGCCTCGATGCGACGGAACAGTGATAACCGGGCCCAAGGCGGAGCGGCTTGGGCCGTGCCCCCATCGGCCATTACGATCCCAGCGGTAACCACCATCAAGAGCGAAAGCCGGGCTAGCGATAGCGTCACAGTCGTGACCTCCGTGTGTCAGCGCGATCGCGCGATGAAGATGAGCGTGTGATGAGCATCGGCGGCCGGGAGCGAAGTGCACGCTCCGCAAAGAGCCTGATCCCGGCCGTGCGAGCGGCGAACTTTAGCAAACTTGCCGCGGTGGACCTAGACGAGTTGAGCCGACGAGTGCTTGCCCGTGCGTACGAGCCTTGCGGCGCCAATGAGTCGGCCCGTGACGCAATCGCTGCTAGCACGCTCGGCGAGCACCGTGACGAAACAGCCCAGTGACTGTATCTCCTTTCCCCCCGGCTTCCCCTCACTTCCCGCGACGAATTCGACGGGGGCGTATCGGCACGACGTGCCGCGGCAGATTTCGCCGCCCGGTGAATCAGCCGATTCCCCTGGGAACGATTCGGTGAGCACTTCCAGCGGGCGGCCCAGCAGCGAGCGGAAGTAGCGCTCGCGCAGCACCGTTTCGAGCGCTGCCAGCCGGGCGACGCGCTGCGATTTCTCGCCCTTCGACAACTGGTCCGGCATATCGGCGGCGGGCGTGCCGCGTCGCGCGCTAAAGGGGAAGATGTGGATCTTCGAGAAACCAACCGTCTCGCAAACACGCAGCGTCGCGGCAAACTCGTCCTCGGTCTCGCCGGGAAAGCCGACGATCACGTCGGTCGTGATCGCCGGCGCGTCGAGCCGCTCCTGCACGAGACGGCAACGATCGACAAACCGTTGCGCTCCCCAGCGCCGTCGCATCCGCCGCAGCACGGCGTCCGAGCCGCTCTGCATCGAGATGTGCAGGTGTGGACAGATGTGGCGCGGGTGGGCCGCCATCACGTCGACGAGTTCACGCGTCACCTCAGTCGCCTCGATGCTGGAAAGCCGCACGCGGAAATCACCGGGGACTTCCGCAACGATGCGATCGAGTAGATGGGAAAGCCGCGTCCAGTGGGACTTGTCGCGGCCGCGATTGAAGTCGACGCCGTAGTGGCCGAGGTGGATGCCCGTGAGCACGATCTCGCGGTAGCCGTTCTCAACGAGGCGGCGGACCTCATTGAGGATTGCGTCGGGCGGGCGGCTCTGCATCGTGGGGCGCACCTGCGGGATGATGCAGAAGCTGCAGCGCAGCAGGCAGCCGTCCTGAACCTTTACGTACGCGCGGTGACGCGTGCCAAAGTGGCTGATGCCGTCGGGCACGTCGGCGACGCCGAAACGGCCCAGCAGGTCGGGCAGCTCGCGCTTGTCGGTGACGACCTCGGCCACGCCCGGCAGCGCGGCGACCGCCTGGGGATCGCGGGTGGCGTAGCATCCCATCACGACGATGCGGGCGTCGGGGTTGTCGCGGGCCAGGCGGCGGATCACCTGGCGGCTTTTCGAGTCCCCCTCGGCTGTCACGGTGCAGGTGTTGACGATGCAGACCTGCGCCGGCTCGCCGTCGGCCGCGTTACGGTAACCCGCCGAGCGGAGACCTTCGCCGACGTACTCAGTTTCGTACTGGTTGACCTTGCAGCCGAGTGTGACAGTGCGTAGCGCGGGTTGCGGCATAGGACATCCGACGGCTGGGGCCGGCACTGTTCGAGCGAATCGGAGACAAATGCAAACGCAACGAATCGCCGTGATGAAGACGCTGAAGTTAGAAGGAATCCGCCGTCGCTTCAATCCCCGGGGGCCGGTTCGATCGTGGCGCACATCGAGCCGAGGCACCCCTCGATCAGATCGTCGCGGCCGAAGGCGTGGATCTGGTCACGTTTCAACTCGGCCAGTTCGCGGGTGGTCGTCATCACGATCGCGCGGCCGCGTGTGTCGACCTCCAGCGCAATCTTCATGCCCATCTCGATCGGATGGCCGAACAGCCGCCGCATCATCAGGATCACGTATTCGTAGCTGTGGTCCTCGTCGTTCCAGAGGATCACGTGGTACGGGGGCTGGCGTTTTCGCTTGCGATTGTTTTGGGGACGCCGCTTGCGCTTGGGGCGGACTGCGGGCGGCTCGACGGTGGGCGTGGCAGCGTCGTCAGTCATGGCCAGGCTCGGAATGCGGGACACGATGTCAGGAGCACGGCCCCAATTATACGCCGAACGCCGTGGCGGGCCAAAAACGCGCCACCGTGTGGAAAAACCGCCGCATTTCCGCAGCGCACGTTGATCGGCTGTGAACGTTCCACGAGACGTGCGGTTTTGCTATCGCAGCGTGCGCGACGACGACCGTCGACACGCCAAACGCCGTTCGCTACCCTGAATCGCCCATTAGCGTGACATGCGCGGGCGACCAAGACGATAGCGGGAGATGCAACGATCATGGGCAACAACGAGCTCGAAGCGGTGCTGCAGGCGGCCGACGCAAAGCGGGCCGAGTATCAGGCCGAGCTTTGCGAACTGCTAAGGATTCCCAGCGTCAGCGCCGTCGCGGCACACGCCGACGACGTGCGTCGGGCCGGCCGCTGGGTGGCCGATCGCTTTGAGCGGATGGGCTTTGACTGCGAACTGGTGGAAACCGGCGGGCATCCGATCGTCGTTGCCGAGCGGTGTGACGTGCCCGACGCGCCGACGGCGCTGGTGTATGGCCATTACGATGTGCAGCCGCCCGACCCGCTGAGCGAGTGGATCACGCCGCCGTTTGAACCGACCGAGCGCGACGGCAATCTCTTCGCGCGCGGCGCCACCGACGACAAAGGGCAGATGCTCACGCACGTCTTTAGTGCTGAGGCCTGGCTGGAGGCGGCGGGCCGGCTGCCGGTGAATCTCAAGTACGTCATCGAGGGTGAAGAAGAGACGGGAAGCCCACACCTGGAAGAGTTCGTCCGCGAGCACACGGACCGCCTGGCGGCTGACGTGGTGGTGATCAGCGACACGTGCCAGTTCGCGCCGGGGCAACCGGCGATCACGTACGGCCTGCGCGGCGTGACGTACTTCGAACTTCGGCTCAGCGGTCCGAAGCAGGACCTGCACTCGGGCACGTTTGGCGGCGCGGTGCTCAACCCGCTCAACGCGCTGGCGAAGCTGTTGGCGGCGATCAGCGACGAGAAAGGGCGCGTGCAGCTCGACGGATTCTACGACGACGTGGTGAGCCTGACCGACGCGCAGCGGAGCCGGCTGGCGGACCTGTCGTTCAACGACGAGTCGTTTCGCCGCAAGGTCGGCGTGAAGGCGCTCGGGGGTGAGGCGGGGTATTCGACGCTCGAACGCCGCTGGGCCCGGCCGACCTACGACGTCTGTGGCATCTGGGGCGGCTATCAGGGCCAGGGTGCGAAGACCGTGTTGCCGGCCCGCGCGGGGGCGAAGATCAGCTTCCGCATCGTGCCGAACCAGAACCCCGACCAAATCGCCGCGTCGCTGCGGAGGTTCATCGAAGAGCGCTGTCCGCCGGGCATCGAGTTCGAGCTGGAAACGTTCCACGGCGGACGCGGCGTGCTGTTCTCGCTCGACAGCCCGTACATGAAAGCGGCGAGTCGGGCAATCGCCCGCGGATTCGGCCGCGAGCCGGTGTATATCCGCGAAGGGGGCTCGATCCCGGTGGTCTCGACCTTTTACGGTCGGCTGGGAGCGGATACGCTGTTGCTCGGTTGGGGACTGGACGACGACAACACGCACAGCCCCAACGAGAAGTTCAGCCTGGCCGACTTCCAACGTGGCATCCGCACCAGTGCCTGCCTGTGGCACGAACTCGGCCGCCTGGAACGTTGACGAACCATCGACTTGCGAGAAATAAATAACCACGGAGTGCACGGAGGTCACGGAGAAGTTCGAGAGCGAGGTATTTGTGGTGACGCGCCAGCGACCCACGTCAAACTCTCGTACCCCAGACTGGATTGAGTAGGTCATGCTCCTCGCGAGGTTATTCCTGCTCCTCGGCTCTCTGTGTCCTCCGTGCACTCCGTGGTTCTCATCTTCTGAATCAGAGTTGCCGCAATGCTAGACCGAAAGTTTATCGTCGAGAACGTCGACGCCGTGAAGGCGAATTGTGCCCAGCGCGGCGTGCAGGTGGACGTCGACCGACTCGTCGAGCTCGACACCTTGCAGCGTGAAAAGCAGCAAGACGTCGAGGAGTCGCGACGCCGCGCGAACGAGGTTTCCAAGTCGATCGGTAAAGCGCCGGACGAAGCGACCCGCGAGGCCCGCAAGGACGAGGGACGCCAGCTTCGCGAAGCGACGACGGCGCTCGAAGCCGAGGCGGGCTCGCTGGCCGAGCAACTCGACGCGATCATTCGGCAGATTCCCAACATGACGCATCCCGAGGCGCCGGTCGGCGGCGAGGCGGACAGCGTGGTGGTGGCGACCGGCAAAACGGCGGTGCCGACGTTCGACTTCGAGCCGCTCGATCACGTGGCGCTCGGCGATCGGTTGGACCTGATCGACTTTGAAGGCGGGGCGAAAGTGGCCGGCCACGGCTTCTACTTCCTCAAGAACGACGCTGTATTGCTCGAACTAGCGTTGCAACAGTTTGCCATCGAGTTTCTCGTCCGCGCGGGGTTCACGCCGACGACAACACCCGACCTGGCGCGGGACCACATTCTGCACGGCATCGGCTTCATCCCCCGCGGTGAAGAGACGCAGATTTACAGCGTCGACTCGAGCGACCTGAGCCTCGTCGCCACGGCCGAGATCACGCTGGGAGGATTGTTCTCCGAAGAGACGCTCGACGCCGATCGGCTGCCGATGAAGTATTGCGGCATCAGCCACTGCTTCCGTACCGAGGCCGGGGCGCACGGCCGGGCCACTCGTGGTCTGTACCGCGTGCACCAGTTCACGAAGATCGAGATGTTCGCCTTCACGCTGCCCGAAGACAGCGACGCGATGTTGCTCGCGCTGCGCGACCTGGAGTGCCGCATCTTCGACGAACTCGGCCTGGCCTATCGGGTGATCGACACGGCGACAGGCGACCTGGGCGGGCCGGCCTACCGCAAGTTCGATCTGGAGGCCTGGATGCCCGGACGCGGTGAGGGCGGCGAGTATGGCGAGGTCACGAGCACGTCGAACTGCACGGACTATCAATCGCGGCGGCTCGGCATTCGCTATCGCCAAAAGGGCGAGAAGGGCACGAAGTTTGTCCACACGCTCAACGGCACCGCGATCGCCTGCAGTCGGGCCATCCTGGCGATCATGGAGAACTATCAGCAGGCCGACGGCTCGATCGTCGTGCCCGAAGCGCTGCGTAAATGCGTCGGCAAGGACCGCATCACGGCGCGGCAGTGAAAAAACGCCCAGGTCGTGTTGGGCAGACGGAAGTTTGTACTACGCCTGCTGAATAGCGTTCGGCGGCCCACACGGGTCGATTGGCATCGCACGTTGCATCGCGCCCAGCACTTCGGCGTCGGTCGGGTATTCTGTGTCGACAACCTGGCGCAGGGGAATCGGCACCTCGTCCATGCGGTAGGCCGTGCCCGGGGCGTGCACGCCGTAGATTGCCGTTGTGAACTGCACGTCTGCTTCGACGGTTGGCGCGACGTTGGGATAGTCCAGCGCGATAGTGGGAATCTGGCGAAGCCAATCGGCGGCGGCAGGCGAGAGATTGGCAACGGCCTCGCTGCCGACCAACACACAGGCGTCGACCTCGTGACGCTCGAGCAGTTCGTTGGCCGTGTACTCGCCAGGTCCGTAGCGCGGATACCCGCGGGCGAGGTTGACGGCGAAAGGAAAGCCGGTCTGCCAACAGACGACGCTGTCGGCCCCGGTGACGTCGCCGGGGATGCGCAATCGCCGGGCGGTGAACCTGGTGTGTGCGTTCAGATCGGCGACGAGGCTGAGCAGGGCCTCGACGTTGCGGTGCCCGAGCGAACGCCGGGCCAGTCCCAGTCCGAAAAAGACGACGCCATAGTGGCAGCGCTTCATTCGCTGAGCGAGGTCCCACAAGACGTCGAGCGGCGCGCCGAGGTTGGTCGCACCGGTGTTGTTCGTGTCAGCGAACTCGTGTGCCGGCGGATCATCTTCGCGCAGCAGTTGCCGCAGTGCCCAGATCATCTCGAAGTCGCGATCGGGGGCGACGTGGATAAAGTGGTCGGCGGCGGCCGAGGTGGCGGTGGGCTCGACGTCGACGACAACGACGGTGCGGTCACTGCGGCCGCCAGGGAGAAACTCTCCGACCGGTTCGAGCGAGTAGCGTTCGAAGTGTCGGGGGTGCGACACCGCGGGATCGGCGCCCCAGAAGATCACCAGATCGGCGCGGTTCTTGATTTCGCCGAGCGACGAAGTGGATTCGCCCACTTGCTGGATCGCCATGATCGAAGGGGCGTGACACAGCGAGGCCGACGTGTCGATGCAGGCCCCCAGGCGGTCGGCCAGCCGCACGGCGGCGCGTTGCCCGTCGCTGCTGCTGCGCGAGAGTCCCCAGATGAGCGGCGCGCGGCTCTGGGCGAGAATTGCGGCGGCCCGGGTGACGGCCTCGTCCAGCGAACACGCACCGCCGGCGATCGCCGCCGCGGCGGGTTGCGTGTGGCCGATCCGCTCGAACCAAGGCGCGGCGAGTTCACACACGCCGGAGAGAGGCACGACGCGGCGGCCTTCGACGCGCAACCGCAGGTCGTCGCAGACGCAGCCACACACTGTGCAGGCGACGTCGCGGAACTCGGTGGCGTGGGAAGTCATGAACGTGGCCAGGGACGTCGAAGCGGTGGGCGGCAGTCGCCAGCATACCGATTCGTCATGGGCACGTCATGGTGGTGCGGTACTCGCGTGGCGTCACTCGACGGTGACGCTCTTGGCGAGGTTGCGGGGCTTGTCGCCGTCGCAGCCGCGCAGCACGGCGATGTGGTAGGCCAGCAACTGCAACGGCACGCTGGTGACGATCGGCTGCAGGTATTCCGGCACGCTGGGGACGCGGACGACGTCGTCGGCCAACTCGGCGACGTGGCGGTCGTCCTCGCTCACGACGGCGATCACTGGACCGCCGCGGGCTTTGATCTCTTCGAGGTTGGCCATCACTTTGTCGT
>JAGQPT010000366.1 GCA_020426575.1 Planctomycetales bacterium | reverse complement strand
GCGGCGTTGTCGGCGGGCGGCCCCAGCGCCGAACTCTGTTTTCGGCTGGCCGAACTGCTTTACTGCCAGAACGAGTTGGCCGCGGCGCGCGAACGTTACTACATGGCGATCGAGCTGGACGAGGACTTCGTCGAGGCCCGCTGGAACCTCGGCTGCGTGCTGGCCGAACTCGGTGAACGGGAACTGGCCGTCGCGGCGTTCGAAGGCGCCTTGGCCTTCCACGCCGACTATCCCGATGCCCACTATCATCTGGCGCGGACGCTCGACGAACTGGCGCGCCGCGACGAGGCCGACACACATTGGCGCGCCTTTCTCGAGCTGGCTCCCGACAGCCCCTGGGCACATCTGGCGCGACAGCGCCTGGGTGAAGTGCCGCTGGTGTGAACGCCCGCTGGCGCTGCGAATTGGAATACGTGCGCCCACTAGTGCGTGCTTGCCGACCGCGTGTCGACTGGGCCCCTGCCGCGCGTCCTGGAGTTGCCGATCACTCGGTCTCGTCGCCGACGGGTTTTGCGTCGGGTTCACCGGCCGGGTTGTCCAGTCGCGACTGGGCGTATTTCACTTGTGGCGCCAGTTCCTGGTTGCCGGCGTAAAGATTCACGACGTCGCGCCAACGGGTCGTCGCCGAGATCGCATCTCCCGAACGGTAGAGCTCGTCGGCCTGCGCCAGGGCCGCGTCGACCAGGCGGCGGCGGTCCGAGGGGTCGGCACCTCCCGCTTCGATGCGGGCAATCTGCCGGCGGGCCAAATTGATGAACGCGCGGTCCTCCTGCGCCGACTGATCGTCGCCCGACAACAGGTTCACCATGCTCTGGTAGCGTTCCAGGGCCGTGATGCGGTCGCCGAACTGTTCGTAGCGCCAGGCAACGGCGAAGAGCCGTTCGCCCTCGCTGCGCGGGTCGCGGCCCAGGTTGCGATTCTTGAGAAAACGCTGCTCGGTGCGGTCCATCTCGACACGGTCAAGAAACTCGCGCATCTCCGCCGCGTGGGCGCCTTCGGGAAACCGCTCCAGATACGGCAGCAGGAAATTACGTTCGGCTTCACGCCAGACTTCGGCATCTTCGCTGGCCATCAACTCGGCCGCCTGCTGGTACATCGTTGCTTCACTCATCGGCCAGAGCGCCCAGGCAGCGGCGACCATCAACAGCACGAGGCAGACGGCGAGAAACCAGGCGCGTTCGTAGAACGGCGTGCCGCTGGGCTCGCGGATGCGCCTTTTCTTTTTGCCCAGCATCTCACGGACGGCGGCGACGTCGCGCTCGACGCTCAGCGACGAGGCCCCACCACCTGCGGTATGGCTGACGACGCTCGACTGCGAACGTTCCTTGCGCTCGACCTCGCGCAGCGCGACCAGCACCGCGCGAGCGTCGCGCGGGCGCTCGTCGGGATTCTTGGCCAACAGTTGGTCGACGAGCCGATCGAGCCACACGGGGCAGTCCATCACCTTTGCCATCACGCGTGGTGGGGGTTTCTCGACGTGGTTGTAGAGCACCTCGGCGGTGGTCTCGCCCTGGAAGAGCTTTTCGCCGGTGAGCATGCGGTACATCACACAGCCGAGCGAGTAGAGATCGCTTTTGTGCGAAAGCGGCGGCTCGCCCTTGATCATCTCTGGCGGCATGTAGGCGAACGTGCCGAGCGCCTTGCCGGCCACGGTGAGCGCCGAAGCGGCGTCGTCGCGGGCCAGGCCGAAGTCGGCGAGCTTGAGTTTGCCGTCGTCGCCGATCAGCAGGTTCTCAGGTTTCAGGTCGCGGTGGATGATGCCGTGGGTGTGGGCGTGTTCCAGCGCCTTGCAGATTTGCTTGGAGAACTTGACCGCCTGTTCCCAGGAGAGACGGCCGCGGCGGCGCAGCAACTGGGAGAGCGAACCCTTCTCGACCAGTTCCATGGCATAGTAGAGCTGGCCCTGGTGTTCGCCGCCGCCGTAGCAGCGGACGATGTGCGGATGCCGCAACTTGGCGAGGATGCTCAGTTCGCGCTCGAAACGGCGGCGGACGCGGGGGTTGCTGGCCAAATCGGCGGGCATGATCTTGACGGCCACGAGCGTGCCGTTTTCCACGTGCCGGGCGCGATAGACGGTCCCCATTCCCCCCTTGCCGATGCGTTTTTCGAGCTCGAAGGGGCCGACCCGTTGGCTGGACATGTCGCTGGAAACCTCACTCGGCACGCGCGGACACGCGCCCGTCGCGCAGCGCGTGAACCTTCATTCTCGGCAGAAGCGCCCGGCGAGGCAACAAGAATCGGGCCCGCGCCCTCAGGTTCATCGAGCGCGGGCTAGGTGACTTCGAGCATGCGCTACGTCACTTCGAGCATGCGCTGGAGCGCGACGAGCGACCAGTGGGCCGTCTCCTCGTCGACGCGGATCACGCCCACCGGGGTGCCGGCGTCGAGGTTTTCCAGGGCCCAGCAGAGATGGGCCAGGTCGATGCGATACATCGTCGCGCACATGCATACCAGCGGCGAGAGGAAGTGGATCTCCTGTTCGGGGTGTTCCTCTTTGAGCCGTTCGACCAGGTGCAGTTCGGTGCCGATCGCCCACTTGGTCCCCGGCGGCGCGGCCTCGACCGCCGCGATGATCTTGCCGGTTGAGCCCACGACGTCGGCCTGGTCGACGACCTCCATCGCGCACTCGGGATGAACCAGGACCTGGATGCCGGGAAACTTCTCGCGGAACTGGGCGACGTGCTCGGCGCGGAACATCTGGTGCACGCTGCAGTGACCCTGCCAGAGGATCACCCGGGCGCGCTCGATCGCCTCGGGCGTGTTGCCGCCGAGTTCTTCATAGGGATTCCAGACGATCATCTCGTCGAGCGGAATGCCCATTGCCTTGGCCGTGTTGCGGCCCAGGTGCTGATCGGGAAAGAACAACACGCGTGACGTACGGTCAAAGGACCACTTGAGCGCCGCGGCGGCGTTGCTCGACGTGCAAACCAACCCGCCGCGCTCGCCGACGAAGGCCTTGAGGCTAGCGGCCGAGTTGACGTAGGTGACCGGCGTGAGGTCGGCCGTGTCGATGACTTCGCCGAGGTCGTCCCAGCAAGCTTCGACCTGTTCGATCGCGGCCATGTCGGCCATTGAACAGCCGGCCGCCATGTCGGGCAGCACGACCGTCACGCGCTCACCGCCACGGGCCTCGAGCCGCTCGGGCGCGTTGGCGAGGATGTCGGCCGTCTCGGCCATGAAGTGGACGCCGCAAAAAACGATCGCCCGACAGTGCTCGGCCGAGGCTGCCAGCTTGCTGAGCTGGAAGCTGTCGCCGCGGAGGTCCGAGCGGGCGATCACGCCGCTTTGCTGGTAGTGGTGGCCCAGGATGAGAAGCCGCTGGCCCCAACGCGCGCGGATCGCCTCGACGCGCTCGATCAACTCGGCGTCGTCGAGCGATTTGTAGGGGGCCAGTTCGAATCGGGGAGCCGAAGCCGGCTCGGTCGCCGTGCTCATCATCTTGCGGGGGGAATCGAGTTGCTGATTTTGGACTTGCGAAGTGCGCGCCGCAGGCTCGGTCGAGCGCTGCTATCACGCTTAGTGTTCAGTATAGCGGGCGGCGCGGTTGCCGGCAGGGGCGCGAAGAAATTGCAAAGGTTGGGCGAAGTTTGCCGCGCGCGCTAGCCGATTCATCTGCATGATGCCGTCCGGACCTTAGTGCTGGCAGCGTTCTGCGCTCGTCGGCCCACCAGCCAGCAGTTTGAAAATGAGTACACTAACAGCGGAAAAGCTCAACGACGTGGTGGCCGCTTGCCAGGCAGGAGCTGCTGACGCAGGTGAGGCGTTCAGCCGGGCCCTCGATAAGCAGCTGACGATCAGCGTAGCTGGCAGCGGTAGTGGCAGTGCCGATGGGCTGCCCGACGGCCTCAACACGGCAGGACTGGTCGTGCTGCTGGACGTGGGTGGCACTGCCGCCGTGGTCGCCGTCAGTGAATCGACGGGCGTTTTACCCGACTGGTATGCTTCTCCGGACGTCACGGGGACGAACAAGCTCGCCACCCTGGCGCAGGAGTTGGGTATGACGTTGTTGCCTGACGCCCTGATGCCAGACAGTTTTCGCGCGGGGCATGTGGACGATTTATCCGCTGCGCTTCGTCGCGGGGGTCTCGGACGGGCGAATGCGTTGGCAGCCTATGTCGAGTTCGACGTCAAGCCGCATGATGGCGAGCCCGCCAAAGCACACTTGTTTTTCCCATTGCCCGACCATGCCGCTGTGTTGGTCGACAAGGTCAAGAAGCACGACAAAGGTCAAGAGGACGGTGGCCAAACAGGCGACGACGCTGGGGTGGCCAGCGCCGCAGCAAGCCCGGTCAGGGCAGCGCAGGGCTCCGACAATCCATCTCCCCAAATCCAGACGCCGGCAATCCCGTCCCCGCCGATGATGGCGTCGCTCGACGATCTACCGCCGTACACGAAGAGCCTGCTGCAGATCAAGGTACCCGTCGAAGTGACGCTGGCCTCGAAGCGCCAGCCAATCAGCCACATCCTCTCGCTCAACACGGGCACGATCATCCAGTTCGAAAAGTCGTGCGATGAGTTGCTCGACCTGGAAATTGGCCAGCACCGCGTGGGCCGAGGCGAGGCGGTGAAGGTCGGCGACAAGTTCGGCATCCGGCTGACCTCGATCGTGCTGCCCGAAGAGCGGTTCCAGCCCGTGCGTCCGCCCCAGGTGAACGGCGACGCCGCTTCTGGTGTCACCAATAGCGAATCTTCGAACGTCGAGTGATCGCCGTGTCCGCTGCGCAGGCGGTTGGTCGAGCCCGCTGGTCGAGTGATCCAGGGCGGACTACACTTGACCCGCCGGCCGTATTTGTCAGCCGAGTGCCGCTGGGGACCGTCGTCACCGCTCCCGGAACTGCTCAGACGTGATGCCATGATCCTATTGATCGACAACTACGACTCGTTCACCTACAACCTCGTGCAGCGGCTCGGCGAGATCGACCCGAATATCGACCTGGCCGTCCACCGCAACGACAAGATCACGATCGCCGAGATCGAACGGCTCGCACCGTCGCACCTGATCATCTCACCGGGGCCCTGCACGCCCAGCGAAGCCGGCATCTCCTGCGAAGCGGCGATCCACTTCGCCCCGCTGATGCCCGTGCTCGGCGTCTGTCTGGGACACCAATCGATCGGCCAGGTGTACGGCGGCAAGGTCGTCCGCGCCGAACAACTCATGCACGGCAAGACCGACATGATCTACCACGACGGCGTGGGCCTGTACGCCGGGCTGGAAAATCCCTTTCAGGCGACGCGCTATCACAGCCTGGTGATCGAGCCCGACACGCTGTCCAACGATTTCGAGGTGTGCGCCTGGTCCGAAGATCCCTCGCGGCGGGAGATCATGGGGATCCGCCATCGCCGCTTTCCGCTGCACGGCATGCAGTTTCACCCCGAGAGCTTCCTCACACCCGTGGGCATCGAACTCTTGCGACGCTTCATTTCGCTCGAGTCGCCGGTCAGCGTCTGACCCGTGCGGCATCACGTGTACCCGCACGCGGCAACAACGGATATCGCAGGGCGAACGGGCGTTCGTTGGCTCGAGGTGCCTGGAACCGAATCGGTGGATGATGATCTCAGTTGACGAAGCTGTCGCCCGTATCGCCACTGCCACCAAACCGCTCGAAGCGGTGAGCGTGGCCATCGATGAATCGCGCGGGCTCGTGCTCGCCGAGTCGGTGTCGTCGGACCGCGACGTGCCGGCGTTCGACAAATCGATGGTCGACGGCTATGCGGTGACCGACAGCGACCTCGCTGCGGAGGCGTCGTCGGGCGGCACCGTCGAGTTGTACGTTCTTGAAGAAGTCACGGCCGGGGCCACGCCGACACAAACGCTCACGCCCGGCGCGACCACGCGCATCATGACCGGCGCACCATTGCCGCCGGGTACGGGCGCCGTCGTGATGATCGAACGTTCGACGGCTGCGGGAGAACTCGTCGTGCTGGACGTCACCGGCGTGGTCCCGGGCGACAACGTCATGCTGCGCGGCAGTCTGCAAAGGGCCGGGGCCGAGGCGCTGGCCGCCGGAGCCCGCCTCGGCAGCGCGCAGATCGGGCTGCTCGCCGAACTCGGCCACGCGGTCGTGCGGACCGTGCCGCGGCCGCGGGTGGCGGTGTTGGCCACCGGAAACGAACTCGTGCCGGCCGGCGAAGTGCCCGGCGACGGACAGATCCGTAACAGCAACGGCCCAATGCTCACGGCGGCGGTCGACGAGTGCGGCGGCGCGGCAATCGACCTGGGGATCGCCCGGGACGAACGGGATGATCTGCGTCAGCGGATCGAGCACGGCCTAGAAGCGGACGTGTTGTTGCTCTCCGGCGGTGTCTCGGCCGGTGTGCTCGACCTCGTGCCGGAGGTGCTCGCAGAACTGGGCGTTCGCGAGGTGTTCCACAAGGTGCAACTCAAGCCGGGCAAGCCGCTGTGGTTTGGCGTGCACGGTTTCGCCGGGCACGATTTCGGCACGCGCAGCGGCGGCACGCTGGTGTTCGGCTTGCCCGGCAATCCCGTGTCGAGCTTCGTCTGCTTTTTGCTGTTCGTGCGGCCGGCGATTGCCCGGCTCGCCGGTCGCGCCGATACCCGGCACACCCGGGCACGACTCGTCGACGCGTTCCCCCGCCGTCGTGACCGGCCGACTTATCATCCGGCGGTGCTCGACGAAAGTTCGACGACGTCGACGGTACGACTCGCCCGGTGGCGGGGTTCGGCCGACCTGGCGGCGTTTGCCGAGGCCAACTGTCTCGCCGTGCTGCCCGTCGGCGACGAAGTGATCGCGGCCGACACGGTGATCGATGTCGTTCGCTCTTGACCGCTGTCGCCGGCACCCACGGTTCGCATATGTCGGCATGAGTGGCCGACGGATCTCCCTTGGCGTCGCTGGCGCATCCCGATAACGTTGGCGGCGTGGGGCACCGACGATTCAACTGTAACGGTCATCGTGAACAGACGCGCCAAGAGCCCGGACCGGCCGCAATCAGGTTCCGCCGACTCGACCAAACTCGAGCCGCCGGCCGGCGCCGCCGGTGCCTTTATGCTCACCTTGGCCGGTTCGGCGCTGCTGTTTTTGGCGATGCCACCGGTCGACTGGGGGCCGTTGGGCGTGCTGGCCCCCGTGCCGTGGCTCGTGCTGGTCGCGCGGCCCCGGCCCCTGGCACGTCGCGAGTACATCGCCGTCTGGTCCGGCTCCGTGAGCTTCTGGCTGGCGCTGCTGCACTGGATGCCCTATCCATTTCCGGCCATCTACGCCGGCTGGCTGGCGATCTCGTTCTACCTGTCGCTCTACTTGCCGTTGTTCGTCAGCCTCGCCCGGCTCGGCGTGCATCGCTGCCGGTTGAACATTGTCGTCGTGGCGCCGGTGGTTTGGGTCGGGCTGGAACTCGTGCGGGCGCATCTGCTCAGCGGCTTCACGTTCGGCACGCTGGGGCACACGCTCTATCGCACACCGGCGTTGATCCAGGTCGCCGACCTGGGCGGTGCGTACGCGGTGAGTTTCGTCATGATGCTCGTGGCCGCGTGTTTAACCGTTGCGCTCGGAGTGGTACCGGAGAGCAGCAGCCCGTCGAACCCGTCGCATCCATGGCGTCGCATCGGCCCCATCGTTGTCGCGGCGGTGGTGCTGGCGGTGACGTGGGCATACGGCGCGTGGCGGCTGCGTGCCAT
>JAGQPT010000365.1 GCA_020426575.1 Planctomycetales bacterium | reverse complement strand
GGGCGACCGTTGCCGAAAACGCCCGACTGCAGTGGACCATCGGCGCCCTGGGTGCTCGTACGGCCAAGGTCAATCAGGACGTCGTGCTCGCCGGCCCAAACTCGCACATTCAGGTGAACGGCACGATGTTCACGACCGGGCGTCAGCACCTCGCATACCACACGCGGCAGCACCACCAGGCCCCCAACTGCGAGAGCGACTTGCTCTACAAGGGCGCGTTGCAGGATCATTCCCGGATCGTCTGGCGCGGCATGATCAAGGTCGACCCTGAGGCGCAGAAGACGAACGGCTACCAACGCGACGACAACCTGATGCTCTCGCCGCACGCGCGGGCCGATTCGATTCCCGGTCTGGAGATCGAGGCCGACGATGTGATCTGTACGCACGGTGCCACGGCCGGTGCCGTCGACGAAGAGCAGATTTTTTACACGCAATGCCGTGGTCTGAGTCGCGAAGAAGCCGTCCGTATGATCGTCGCCGGCTTCTTCCAACAGGTTTTTGACCGGATCACGATTGAAAGCGTCCGCGAAGCGTTGGGCGAGACGATCGGGCGCCGCGTGCGACACCTCAGTTGATCGCGCCGCGTCAGCTTCGGTCAGCGTTTTCGGTACTACCCGCCCCGTCTGAAATCACCATGAGCGACTTTCTTCCCGCCTGCAAAGTATCGGACTTGGGTGACGGCGAGCGCCGCCTCGTCGAGATCGACGATCGCATTGTCGTGTTATTTCGCGTGGGCGAGTCGTACTACGCCATCGACGACGTCTGCACACACGACGGCGGCCCGCTCTCAGAAGGCACGCTCGATGATTTCCGCATCGCCTGCCCGCGCCACGGCGCACAATTTGATATCCGAGACGGCCGCGCGCTGACCATGCCGGCGACGCGCGCTACGGCCGCGCACGAGACGAAAGTCGACGACGGCACGGTCTATGTCCGCCTGTCGGACGATTGATCTCCCCGCCCCCTTCGAGCCCGAGGAGCCCCGTCATGCCCATCGCTGAAGACACGATTCGCGAGTCGCTCAAGGCGGTCATCGACCCCGAATTGTTTGTCAACATCGTTGACCTGGGATTGATCTATGCCATCAACGTCACCCCCACCGAGACGGACGGTGACTCACCCGACGACGCCGCGGAAGACAAAGCGAACGTCTCGATCGACATGACGATGACGAGCCCGGCGTGCCCGGCGGGCCCTCAACTCATCGCTCAGAGCAAGGATGTCGTCAGTCGACTGGACGGCGTCGGCGACGTCGAGATCAAGCTCGTGATGACGCCCCCCTGGACCCCCGACCGCATGACGGAAGAAGCGCGGGACCAACTCGGCATCTTCTGATGGTCGCGTTCTCTGTCGGCGCACCGTTCGGCAGGAACCGTCGGAGTCAAAGATCGGTCGGCTTTGCGTCGGCGGCCGCCAATTCGCGAAACGTCTCCAGCGCCTGGTAAAGCGCTTCGCGCTGCTGGCGAAACTGTTCGGTCGTGCAGGTGAACTTCACTTCGTAGTTGCGCCGCGCCCCCTCGAAGCGGCGTTCGAGGATCGTGATTTCAAACGGACCTCGCTTGGTGTGGATCAGCGTTTCCAGCGCGTCAACACCGTTCTGCTTGACGATCTCGCAGTGTTCGATCTCGACTGCGGAGTCGGCCTGGCGAAGCTGTTCGGGAAACGTCGCACGAATCTTGGCAAGGTCGAGCGACTGCGCCGGGGCCGCCAATACGATCAGGTTATCGGTGAACACCTCGTGCGTGGGGCCCGTGGCGAAAAACACCGCGTGATCGTTCGGTGCGAAGGCCGGACTCCAGCGATCCGGCAGTTTCATCGCGAAACGGAACTCACGCTGCATCCAGTAGCCGTCGGGCAGACGCTGCAGGCCCGTGTCCGCCGGCGTGAAGCGCGCGGACCGAATCATCGCCTCGAATTCGTCGTGCTGGGCGGCGAAAACGTTCTCCGGACCAGTAAGGATGAACGTGTATAACGAGCCGTTGCGGACGAGATAGCTGCGCTGTTCGATAACTGCGGGAACGTCGTCGTGCGGCGGATACTCCCACTGACAGTCGAGACGCTGCCGCTCCAATTCCGGGGGCATGTCGGTCGGTTCGGCGGCCCATTCGTAGCGATCGCATTTCCGCAGCTTGCGACGAGGCGCCTCGCGTTGCTGTTCCCGCTCGTCGGCTGCAGCGTGCCGGCGCTCGAACTCCTCCAAGCTTGCCGGTACGATGCCCAGTTCACACGCAACATAGCAGACGTCCAGATCGTCAAGGCCGCCTCCAGCGGTGAACGCTTGAAGCAGGAACGCCCGTTCGTCCCGGGGCTTTCCAATCGCGCGCCAGTGCGCCGGCACCTGGACGCGAACGCCGTAGGTTTCAACCGCGACTTCGCGAAGCGGCAGCTGCGCCGCCTCCTCGACCGTTATGGCCGCGTCGCTTGGCTCGGCGCCGAGGACCGAGACGGACCACATGCCCGATAGCGCCGAGAGACATCCTGCCATCAGTAGGAATCGCATGCGCCCGACCCGCCTGGCTGAAAGTGACATCATTCGCACGGAGACTGTATCATACTGCGGTCGAACGGGAACGTCGATCAAACTACCCTGGGCCGTGAAGTTGTCTTTTTTGTCACTTGGCGACGCACCAATCGTACAGCGGCTGGAGCAAACGAGCCATCGCCTTCGTCGCCAAGACATACCAAACAGCCAAGAAAGACCGTGCGGCCAAGACAAGCCATTGGGAGAATTCGTTGCGGGTTTTCATCTATGAGCACATCGTGGGTGGTGGCCTGTTGGGCCGTGAGGACGAATTGCCCGAGAACTTGCTGCGCGAGGGAGCCGCGATGCATCGGGCGCTGGTCGAAGACTTTGCGGCGCTCGACGGCGTAAAGGTATCGACGACGCTCGACGCCCGGCTTGAACGGCGTCGGCGCTTCGCGGCATGGCCCGCTGCCGTCGAGTGCGTCCCCGTCATCGACGCCAGCCATTTCCAGCACGTTTTCGATCAGCAGACGCGACGATCGGACTGGACGCTGGTGGTGGCGCCGGAGATTGACGCAGCCCTGTTGGAACGGACTCGGTACGTCGTCCGAAGTGGAACGCGACTTTTGGGGCTGAGTGAGGACGTGATCCGCCTCGCCTCGGACAAGCATGCCACGGCCGATTGGCTCTTCGAACGCGGCGTGCCTTGCACACAAGGCGTTCGACTCATTGAGGGAGGCAAACTGCCGGCCGATTTGCGTTATCCGGCCGTCGCCAAGCCGTGCGACGGTGCCGGTTGCGAAGGAATCGTCGTATTGCGCTCCGCCGCCGACTGGCATCGGTGTGGCGACGACGGCGCCACGTCGTATCGCGTCGAACCCATCGTCACTGGGACACCGGCAAGTGCGACGCTCCTTTGCGGATTGGCCGGTGCGGTGCCGCTGCTGGCAGGGCGACAGGACGTGCAGATCGGCGACCGCGTGACCTACCACGGTGGCGACTTGCCGCTGTCGGGATCGCTGGGCGAACGTGCCGTCGCGTTGGCCGAGCGAGTCGCCGCCGCGCTTCCCCAACCGCTCGGCTGTGGGCTCCTCGGCGTCGACATGGTCCTTCGCGATGAAGTGTCGCGTGGCGCACGTGCCGGCGATCGAGACGTCGTCGTCGAGGTCAACCCGCGCGTGACGACCTCATACGTAGCGCTGCGCCGTTTGGTCGTGGGAAACCTTGCCGGCCACATGCTAGACGTGGCAGAGGGTCGCACGGCAACCTTGGCATTCGACTGCGCGCCGTTACAATTCACGGCCGACGGTCAGGTCCGTCCTGCCGAACGGGTGTGAAACGGCCGCCGCCGTAGAGGTTTGGCGACCACCGCCAATCACGGCCTTTGTCGTGTCCCGCATCACGAAGCAACGTTGGATATGCTATGGCCGAGTGGATCGGACTCGACGTCGGAGGGGCCAATCTCAAGCTGGCCGGTCCGCACGGACTGGCCATCGAAACCGCGTTCCCCCTTTGGCGGCGGCGCGATGAACTCGCCGCGGCCATTGCCGAACTCGTGCAGCGTGGTGTCGCACACGAGCTGTCATCTGCAAACATTGCGCTGACGATGACGGGCGAGCTCGCCGATTGTTATCGCACCAAGCGAGAGGGTGTCCACCACATCATCGAGTCAGTGCGCGAAGTCACTCCGGGGAGGCACGTCATGGTTTATCTCGTCGGCGGTCGTTTCGCGACGCCCGACGAGGCCATCGAGCATCCGTACCTGGCCGCGGCCTCGAACTGGCACGCCCTGGCCCAGCTCGTCGCCCTCGAGATTGCCGACGGCGTGGGACTCCTGGTCGACGTTGGATCCACGACGAGCGACCTGATTCCCATCGTGCGTGGCCAAGTCGCCGCCAGCGGGATAAGCGACACCTCACGACTGTGCGCCGGTGAACTCGTTTACAGCGGTGTCGTGCGAACACCCGTGGCCGCGCTCGTCGAGCGCTTGCCGTATCGGGATGCTGCATGCCCCGTGGCCGCCGAGTTGTTTGCCGCGACGGGCGACATCTACCTACTACTGGGTGAATTGCCCGAGCGTCCCGGCTGCGTGGAAACCTGCGACGGACGTCCGGCCACGCGCGAATGCGCCCTTGACCGGCTGTCACGGATGATCTGTGCCGACCGTGAGACGTTCACGATCGAAGATGCACTCGTTGCGGCACTCGCCGTCGCCGAAGCGCAAGTCGCGCAGTTGGTGACCGCCGCCCAACAGGCGGTTCATCAACACGGTTGCCCGGACTTGGTCGTACTTTCGGGGCAAGGAGAATGGCTCGGTCGGCGACTTGTCGAACGGCTCGGATGGCCAGCCCGCGTGGCGTCGCTCGCCGAGAAATGGGGCCCGGACGTCTCCCGGGTGGCGCCGGCCCACGCCGTTGCTCGCCTGGCCGCTACGGAGCTGGCCGAATGAACCAAGTCCGTTGGCGAGTCGTGAAGCTGGGCGGCAGCTTGCTGGAGCGGCCGGCCGTCGCCGCTGACCTGCATTGCTGGCTTGCTCACCAACCACCGCTGCGGACGCTGCTCGTCTGTGGCGGCGGTGCGACGGTCGACGTGTTGCGGCGTTGGGCAACTCTGCAGGAAATGCCCAACCCGGTGAGCCACGAGCTTGCCATTCGACTGATGAGCGTCAACGCGGCTTGGTTAGTGACGGCGCTGCCGGCGGCCGTGTTGTGCACGAGCCTCGAATCGTGTCGGCAGGTCACACACGCGGATTGCCCCGACCGAACCGTCCACGTTTTCGATCCCTGGCCTGCGCTTGCCGACGATACCTGGTTTGGCCGCGGTGACGTTTTGCCGGTGGGTTGGGATGTGACGAGCGACTCGATCGCCGCCCGCATTGCCGAACGGATCGCAGCCGACGAACTCGTGTTGCTTAAGTCGGCGGATTACGGCCCGGCCTCTGAGCCAGTCGCTTGGCGGCAGCGCGCGGCTGACGAGGGTTACGTCGACGTTTACTTTCCCACGGCGAGTGCCAAGGTGGCACGGGTGCGCTGCGTGGGGCTGCCCACCAGCGAGCCGACTGACACGGAATGAAAAGACTAAGATACGGTTGGCAAGTGACGCGTCGGGCAACCGCCGCTGGTCAGTTCCACCACCAACGGTCTACGTCACCGGCCAGCGATTTCTCGCGGACGCCGGCGACGGCCGCGTCGGTCTCGATTCGATCCGCCAGTTGCCACGAGTTGATCTCGACGCCGCCTGAGACACTGATCACCCACTGGCGACTCTGCCGCACGACGCTCGCCTGTGAGGCGACTTCGGTGGGAGACTCCAAACGAGCAGAGGGGGTCGCTACCGGATCCATCAGCAACGGCATGCTGTACTGGGCCTTACCGGTGAGGTCTTCCTTGACGATCAAGGCGGCAACCACGGCCAGATCGACGACACTCTCGAGTTGCCCAAAGATCGGGTCCGCCAGCGCCAGCTCGTCGTAGCGCTCGGTCATGAGGCTGGCCCAACGATTGGCCAGGCCACCGCGTCGGCCGGAGTGACCGACCTTGCCGTCGCGGTCGAGAAAGTCTTCTTCGGTCTGGCAGACGATGCCCTCGGGCCGCAGTTGCCACGCCAAACCGGTTTCGTCCTTAAGCACCGAATCGTATCGCGGTTCGAGCCACCAACGCGGTAGCATGTTCTGCTGGCCGGCATTGGGGGCCGCCTTGACGAGTTGCATGAAGCTGGGCATACCGTCGACGGGCGCGGGATCAAATGCCATCGCCAAACGTTTCATACGGTAGTCGGCCGCCACAAGCACGCGAGCAAAGTGACTCGACGTCGGCACACCGGCAACACGGATCGTTTGCGGCCCGACGCTCTCCTGGATGTTGAGGATCGTGGCCTCGGGATTCGGACCGATGCCGCGGAGTTGCGAGACATACGCCCTCATGCGGTTGAGTCCGTCGGGCGTGGGATCGATTGAGCAACTGATGCCGCCCTGGGCAGCCGCTTTCGCCGAACGCAACGCCACGAGCAGATCGTCGAGGTTCATTACCGGCCGACCGGTCGTCACGCCAACAACGTTGCCGCGATCGTCGAGTTGCCACGCCTCGCCAGAACCAGCGAGGACGATGTCGTTGTGTTCGGGATCGACGAATACGTACTCGATGCGCTGCAGCCCGGCGAGGTAAAAAATATCCTCACCAATTGGCTGCCCGCGATCGATCTGATCCTGAATTGCCGCTTCGAGCTTTCGCAGTGAAATCTTGCGGAGCTGAATTGCTTCGCCAAAGGCCTCGTCGCTGGGACCGAGCGCCCGACGACGCATCTCGGCAAGCTGTCCGACCTGATCGACGCTGGCATTGAGCAACATGCCGTTGGCGTCGATCATGATACCGCCGACGGCACCGGTGCTGACAATGAAGTTCGTATTATTGCCGTTGTTGCCGCTATTGCTGTCCGAACTGCTATCTGTCGTGTCGCCTGACGTGTCACCGGAATCGAGGTCTTGGGCCCGCAGCGAGCGCTGGCAGTTGGAGGGGCCTGAAACGGCCAAGGCAAAAACGAGCGTCGCAGCAACGACACTCAAGGCGTGCCGGGCGAAGGAGTGACGAGCGAAGTACAACATCAGGAGCGTCCTCGAACAGCTACACCGTTGAATGTGAAGAGGAACCACCCATGCAATCTCCGATGCAATTCGACGAGCCTCTCGTTCCGGGAACGGTGAGCGAGTCGCACAGCCTGACACGGCGCATCGGGGGCGGTATTTCTTACCGACATCAATAATTTAGCCTACTCCGCCCCGAACTAGCTTGCAAGGAACTTTCGTCGAAACGGGCCACGGCGCCGCGACTTACGCCGTTTGGCCAACACGACCGAGGCCCCCGAATTTCGGGGAAAAACCTGGCGGCCTGACGCTGACGCACGACGTGCACGTCTGGCGGAAACAGCCTAATCCCGCCAACGCGGCCCCGACGGCACACAGCGGGCCACTTGCTCGGCGAGTCGGCCTGCGTCGCTTCGCTTCTGGCGCCCGAGCGCAACCATTTGCAGCAGCACAACTTGCAGGACTGCCCCCTCGGACGTTAGAGTGGATGATTGCAGG
>JAGQPT010000364.1 GCA_020426575.1 Planctomycetales bacterium | reverse complement strand
TCGGCATCATCACGCACGACGACGTGATCGACGTCGTCGTCGAGGAAGCGACCGAAGACGCCCACCTGCTCGGTGGCGTCGATCCGTTGCGCGACGGCTACCTCGAAACCAGCTTTCTCACCATGTCCTGGAAACGCGGCGTCTGGCTGCTCTTCCTGTTCACGGCCGGCATGTTCACCGTGATGACCCTGAGCAGCTATCAGGGCGACATGAAGACCCCCGAATTGGAATGGGTGATGGTGTTCGTGCCGCTGGTGATTTCCAGCGGCGGCAACTCGGGATCTCAGTCGGCGACCCTGATCATCACGGCACTGTCGCTTGGGCACGTCAGCCTCAGCGACTGGTGGCGCGTCGTGCGGCGCGAGCTGACCATGGGACTCTTTCTCGGCGGCGGCCTGGCGTTCTTTGGCTTCATCGCCGCCCTGATCATCGCCCATCCGCCTCACTTGATGCACGCCCTCATCCTGCCGGTCACCCTGGTGATGGTGGTCACTGCCGGCACGCTGTTGGGCTCGATCCTACCGCTCGTCTTCCGCAGTCTGGGGCTCGATCCCGCGCTGATGAGCACCCCCTTCGTTGCGGGCATCATCGACATCGTGGGCATCCTGATCTACGTCAACGTGGCAATTCTCGTCACGCACTATTTCTGACGTTTCTGAGACGCTTGGCTTCCCCGGTGGCGTGGCCCTTGGGCGGCTCATCCGCTGCACTTGCACAGCGTCGCTCCCTTCAGGCCGTAGCTCCACGGTCCCGGCACGAACGGGGGGCCCATTCACTCCGTCGCGCGTCTGCCGAATATTCCCGAGAAGAATATTTGAGTTCGTCTTGACCGTCGGTCAGAATAGTCGGGTCGCCAACCCCACCGTCCCGCCCAGCCGACCAAACCGCCGAACGGTCGTTTTCCGCCAGAGTGATGCACCGCGGGTTGTTGATGCGTTGGCCAACACGCCAACCTGATCGTAAGCGCTTGCACCATTAAGGAATTTGCCCATGCCGTTCGCGAAGTGGAACCGCCGTCTTCCCCCAAGCCGCCTCCCCAAGGTGGAAACGTTGGAAGTGCGGACACTGCTGACCGCCACGTTCATCGTCGACACGCCGCTGGACACCGTCGACGCGAACCCGGGTGACGGCTTGGCCCAGGATGCCAACGGACGGACGAGCCTGCGGGCCGCTGTGATGGAAGCGAACGCACTTGCCGGCGACGACACGATTCAACTCGCCCCAGGGCTGTACACCCTCACGAGAACAGGCGCCGAGTCGGACGCAACGCGCGACCTCGACGTGCGCAGCACGATCAAGATCGAAGCCACCGAAACTCAGTTGACGACGATCTCCACGATTGCCGCAGACCGCATCTTCCAAGTCCACGCAGGTGCTTCATTGGTGCTCTCCGGCGTTGTCGTCGCTGGGGGTAACACTGCCGGACTCGGCGGCGGGGTTTTCAACGAGGGCACGCTCGACGTGGTCCGCTCGACCCTGCGAAACAACACGGCATCGGCCGGTTCAGCCATTGCCAACGCTGGCGACGCGCGGATCAGCGAGACCACGATTTCCGCGAACCACGGCAGTGCGATCTACAACGACGCCACGGGCGCACTCACCGTCGTCCGCAGCACGATCACCAACAACACGGCCGCGGCGGCCGCCGGTATCGACAATCTCGGCGTGGCTGTGCTCGACAACGCGATCGTTGCCGGGAATGTGGGCACGACGACGAACACCGACGTTGCCGGCGCTTTCAGCTCCGCGGGCCGAAATCTCATCGGCAACGTGGGTGACGGTTCTGCCACGAGCGGGTTTTCCAGCGACGATTTCGTCGGCACGGCCAGCTCGCCAATCGATCCGAAACTGGCACCGCTGACGCTCGAAGCGGGCACCTACACCCACCCGCTGTTGCCCGGCAGCGTGGCCATCGACGGCGGCAAGAACGTCGTGGCCGACTCATCGGGCCAAGGCAATGACGCCGCCATCGTCGGTTCCATCGTTGCCGGCCCGGGCCAACGCGGACTGAGCGCTGATTTTCCCGGTGGTGTGGGAGACATTGCTGATGACTTCATTGCCGTCGGCGTCAGCGGCATTGCTCCAGCTGACATACCGACCGGGGCGATCACCGTAGCGGCCTGGGCTAACCTCACGCACACCGGCAACACCCACGCCATCTTCGCCAGCCGCACCGGAAGTGGCGCGTTCATCACGCACGCGGAAGTTCGCGACGACGGCCAAGCACGGTTCACGCTCCGCGACGACGCCGGCAACACGATCATCGATTTCATCGGCGGCAGCGTCCCCTTCGACCAGTGGATCCACTACGCCGCCACGTATGACCAAGCCACGAATCACGTGGCCGTCTACATCGACGGTGCGGCCATTTTCGACGGACCCGCGACCCTCAACGCCGCCATTGGAGGTGACTGGGACGGCGGCGCACGTATTGGGGCGACGACCACCGGCGGCCGGCCATTCACCGGGCAGATGGACGAGTTCTATGTATTCACTCGGGCGCTCGACGACACGGAGGTTGCCACCCTGGCGGCCCTGCCCCCCGGGCCCACCGGCGCGCCGCAGGTCTCGGGAGACCTCTCGATCTATTACTCGTTTGACGACGTCATCGCAACCACGCTCGACCAGCGCGGCGGGCCACGCATCCTCGACGGGGATGGCATCGCCGGGGCGACGATCGACATCGGTGCCTACGAACGCTTCAACGACTTCAATCCCGACGACCCCATTCCCGAAAAGATCCAGCAGGGGAACGTCACCGTTCGCGTCTCACCGCTGGCAACCGGGCTCGTGTCACCCAGTCAGGTGTTTAACGCAGGCGATGGCAGCGGCCGGCTGTTCGTGACCGACCAGATCGGCTACGTGTTTCTGATCGAGGACGGAACGCTGCAAAGTACGCCGTTTCTCGACATCACGTCGACGGTTCCGCACCCCCTCAACGGCAACGATGAACGGGGGTTGAGCGGTTTCGCCTTCCATCCCGACTTCGCGGTGCAAGGCGCGGACGGGTACGGGAAGTTCTACACCTGGGTTGATGAAATCGTCGACGCCGGCAAAGTGGCGGATTTCACCCACTATCCGCTCGATCCAGGAGTTCAGCGGGCGGCGCAGTCCGTGCTCCGCGAATGGACGATGGACGACATCACCGATGACGTCTTCAGTGGCGTCTCGCGCGAGATCGTGCGGATCGACCAGCCACACCAGGCCCACAGCGCCGGGAACGCCGCTTTTGGCCCGGACGGCTATTTGTACCTCTCGCTTGGCGATGGTGGCACGCACGACGACCAAGGCCCCGGCCACAACCCGGAAACGGGCAACGCCCAGGACCTCTCCACCATCTACGGATCGGTCCTTCGCATCGATCCGATGGGCAACAACAGTGCTAACGGTAAGTATGGCATTCCGCCGACGAACCCCTTCGTCGGCAACCCCGAAGCGCTCGACGAAATCTACTTTTACGGCCTGCGCAACCCATTCCGCTTCAGCTTCGAGTTGGACGCGCAGGGCAATAAGACCACGAAAGTCGCCATCGGCGACACCGGTCAGGATGACATCGAGGAAGTCGACTACGCAGACATTCTGACCGACGCCGGTGGCAATTTCGGCTGGCACGTCAAGGAAGGTTCGTTTCTGTTCGATCCGGGCCCGCCGCCGAGTCCGAGTGGCGAATTGCGCATCGGCATCACTGCCTATAGCCCCGGAGCACCGCTCGGGATGATCGACCCCGTCGTCGAGTACGATCACGGCCCCAACGGCGAGGGCTCGGCCGTCATCGGTGGATACTTCTACCAGGGCAACCTGATCCCCGAGCTCAAGGGCAAGTACATCTTCGGCGACTTCAATAACTTCGCCGGGCCGTCCGGCACGAACGGGCGGATCTTTTACACCGACTTCTCGGCCGAGAATCCGGAAATCTTCGAACTGAACCTGGAAGGCGCTTTGCTCTCCGGTGCGGGCGGGCTTGGCATGTTCATCAAGGGGTTTGGGCTCGACGAAGAGGGCGAAATATACGTTGTCGGCAGCACAACGCTGGCTAGTGCCGATAACTCGGGCGTGATCGTCAAGCTTCGTCCGGCCACGGGGGTCGTCTCGGATGTCGTCGTGTCTCCCACGTCAGGTTTGGTGACGAGCGAAGACGGCGGCGAGGATCATTTCGACGTCGTCCTCACCGCGCCGCCAACCCACCCCGTCTCGTTCAGCGTTGCTTCGAGCCGCACCAGCGAGGGCACGGTCTCGACCAACCAGGTCACGTTCCTGCCGTCGAACTGGGACGTCCCGCAGACGGTCACCGTGACGGGCGTCGACGACGACAAGCTCGACGGTCCCGTGCGCTACACGATCTACCTCGGACCGGTTGTGAGCGACGACCTCGAGTTCGCCGGTATCAATCCGACCGACGTCTCGGTCTCGAACCTTGACAACGAGTTCGATCCCGCGAGCTTCACGATCGAGGTTCCCGCCCTGCGCGACAATACGCTCTATGAAAGCGAGACGGGTCTGTTGAGCAACGGATCGGGGCAATACTTGTTCGCCGGTACGACGGCCGCTGACGATCTACGGCGAGCGCTGCTGTCGTTCGATCTCGTGGGCCTGATTCCGCCCGACGCAACAATCACGAACGTTAGCCTGCGGCTCAACATGTCGCGGACGATCTCGGGCACCAGCGACGTCTCTTTGCACCGAGTGCTGACCGGTTGGGGCGAGGCCGGTTCGGACGCCAGCGCGCACGAGGGGGGCGGCGCTCCTGCCGAGCCGGGCGATGCCACCTGGCTGCACACGTTTTTCGACACCGAACAATGGGCGACACCCGGCGGTGACTTCGCCCCCGGCGCCAGCGCCACCGAGTCGGTCGCGGGCATTGGCACGTACGTTTGGAACTCCCCGTTCATGGTTGCGGACCTCCGCACCTGGTTGTCGGCACCGTCTACCAACAACGGTTGGGTGCTCGTGGGTGACGAGTCGCAAACCGCCTCGGCCAAGCGTTTCGATAGCCGCGAGAATCCCGATGCGCTCAACGTTCCCACTTTGATCATCACGTATTCCACGCCACCGATCGCCGCCGATGGCAATCTCGACGGCGTGGTCAACGGGCTCGACTACCTCGTTTGGGCGTCGCACTTTGGCGACAATCCGGCACAAAACCCGCCGGGCAGCCCCGCCAACGGGGACTACGACAAGAACGGCGTCGTTGACGGCCTCGACTACGTCTACTGGGTCTCTCGGTTTGGCACGAGCAAATTGCCGCCCGCCGGGGCAAACGTGGCCAAGCAGGCCACGGCGCGTGAAGAAACGTATTATCAGGCGGTCGACACCGCCGTCGAGCAGGGTTTCGACACCGGAGCAACCATTGCCGA
>JAGQPT010000363.1 GCA_020426575.1 Planctomycetales bacterium | reverse complement strand
TTCGCTGAGCGACTCGAGCGCCGTTGGAATGGGTACGCGAATGTGCCGCTGGACGTGAAGGCCCGCTTCTTTGAGTGGCAGCTTTCGCGCTATCACCTCTCTGACCACAATCAGGCGTTCAATCGAGTGCGGCTTGCCGAAGCGCCGCATCAGCGCCCCGTCATGTTGCCTGGCTCCGACACGTCGACCTGGAACGGCGCGCTGTTGGCGGCTCTGAGCTACGAATACGCCGTCACCGGCGACCGGGACGTGCTCGACCGCATCGCTCGACTGTTGCAGGGGATGCACCTGTTTTTCGAGGTGACGGGTCAACCGGGCCTGATGGCTCGCTGTGTCGTGCGCAGCGACGGCGAGGCCCTCGACGAGATGCGCGCGAACCGCTACCGCGCCGCCGACGGCCACGAATACCTCTACCTCGGCGATCCGGCCAAAGGCACACTCAATCAAATCGCCATCGGCTATGCCGTCATGATGATGCATGCCTACGACGACCTTCCCTCCCAGATGCAGCAGTTGGCCCGCAACGACATGCACGCGATGGTCGTGCACCTGATCAATCACGAGTATCGGCTGACGAATCGTGACGGCAATGCGTCTCCCTACGGCGACGTCACCCCGGTGGTCGCGTCGGTCGGTGTTCCCTTCAACGCCCAGGTCGCATACCTCGTCGTCGCGGTCGGTTACAGCTTTCCCTCGGACCAGGAAAACGTCGAACGCCGCATCCGCGAGCAGTTCGTGCGTCTCCGCGGCGAACACCACATCTATTACCAGGAACCGCTTCGCGGCATCGTGCTGCCGCAGCGCATCGGGGGAAGTCCGTTTCTCAAAGGCATGAACGATCGCAATCACGTGACCAATGCCGCCTTCACGGGGCTGTCGCTCGAACTCGACCACGCCCGCCGCAACCACGTTGAACCCAACGGCAAGTTTCTCTACCGGCTCGGCCGCACGATGTACTGGAGCATGCGCGCCCTCGACGGTCAGCGGAACGCGCTGTGCAACTTCATGTGGGCTGGCATCCTCAGCGACCAGCAGGTCTTCGAGGCGATAGCCAAACGCGAGCAGCAGGAGGTGGCGCAGCAGGTTTCCCGCAACCTCGTCGACGGCGTCGAGCAACTGCGGCGTTTTCGTCTGGACCGCTTCATCTACGACGGCCACGACGTCAAGACGAACCAGCTCCAGTGGAACGACCGCATGAGGCCCGACGACTATTACTGGAAGGCCGACCCCCGCTACGTCCGCGCCACCACTGGGCCGCGCGAAAACACGGTCTTCTGCGCGATCGACTACCTGGCCGCGTACTGGCTGATGAGGTACTACCAGCTCGACACACAGCCGGTCGTTGCCCGACCCTACGCAAACATATTGGCCCGCACGGCGGACCTCCGCTGACGCAGCAGCCGAACTGACGCTCAAGCAGATGTTCCTTGTCGGCGGCGGCCGCATTTCCCCCACGCCGTACGGTTTACCTCGGCGCGAGAGTTTGTGACGGCTGGTGCATGTCTGACGGAAAGACTCGGGCGGCCGTCGCTGGAGTCGGAGCTCGCCCCGTTTCGATCTATCCAATGAGCTGTCGTGATTTCGACAGCAGGGCCACTGCATGCGTACGTCCCCGGTCGACGCACTTCCCCCGCGGCCAGCCGTCGTCGGGCACTTCAGGCAGCGGCTGAGTCGTATCGGCTGTCCGTTTTGAGAGGTCCCGCAACTGATGTTTCCGATCATTCCGCTGCGACGGCTGCGGTCGTCCAAACGTGTCGCCGCCCTCGTCGCTCGCGTTGTCGAGGCAAGCCACCAACCGCTGCTGGACCGCGCTCTTTCTGGCGCGCTGGGCCTCTCGGCGGGTCAGGCCAAAGGTTATATCCGCGCTTGGTCCCGCGGCATTGTCCGCCGTCAGGTCGCGATCGCCGTACCAGTCAGCGCCCCGTTCGAAGCGCAACTGCGCGACGAACTCACCGTCCGGGCCACACGCGACGTCGTCAACCGCGTGTACTGGGAAGCCATGCGAGCCCGTGCCGCCCGCGGAACCGCCCAGCGACGCGCCGCCTGATCCCTCGCGCCTGGTCTACTGGATTCGCCGCGCCACAGATACCGGTCACGCCTGTTGTGTCGGACGCACTGCGCCCGGTCGCCACCCGGTACGTGCGTCAATCCCTACGACCGTGCCGCCTGGGTAAACGCTGCGGCGCGGGCCCTGTCTGGCCGAAAATGAACGTGGTGTGCGAGCGTCGCGTGAAACATTTCTCGCGGCTGCCGGGCCACCGGCGGCCCCACCGCGGCCGTCGCACGAGGTGAGCGCACTGGCGCCTCCCGCATCGCCGTTCGACTTCCCAGGCGGGTCAAATGACAACAGCCGTGCTGCCAGTCGCCGCTCTGTCCGAAGTGTCGACGTCTACGAATCGACTCGGGGCCGATGCTCGGCGGGTCTTCGATTTCGCGGATGTCTTGTCCACGCGGTTAGACGTTCTGGTGGAAGCCGCCCAGAGCGAGAACTGGACCGAGGTCCGCCGCTGCGCCGAGGCGATCACTCGCGTCGATCTGCCACGCGCCTGTGCCGAGTTGGCGTCGAGCGCCGCTCAGCTTTGTGAACAAATCGCCCGGCCGGCAAGTCGCCGCGACGTGCAACTCAGCCTCGCCAAATTGATCGGCGCCGGCGCGTCGGCGTTGGAAGTCGCCCGCACGTGCCAGCACGACGACGTTGCGGAGTAATCCGGCGTGTCTGCGATTTCTTTCGTGTCGCCGACGCGCGCCGTCCACGCGTCGTTCGTCTTGAACGTGCTGGCATTCGGTCGCGCCGCCGCGGGCAACTCCCCAGGCTTTGTGCATGTTTGCTAGCACAATCGCTCTGGCTGCGCGTTGGCCATGTCGTTAGAGTTGTAATCCTTACAACGCTCGTTGTGACGCACCGTCGACAGCGCGCGTGTCCGCGTGGCGGCCCGATGACACTTCGCAGCGCGAAACAACGCTTCATCGTGAGTCGTCTGCCCTGGGTCGTGAGTGGGGCAAACGTTAACTAGCAAACTGGCCCGCCGTTTGCATAGCGGCCACACGTCAACGCGTCGGCTTCAAGGATGAAGCCGTCGGCTCATCTCACATCGCACGGAGCGCACCAGAGCATGGAAGCTCGTATCGCCTGCCTCGTCTTGGCCGTCTTGTCCACCACGTCGATGGCGGCCAGCTATCGTACGCCTAATTTTGTCGTGAGCGCGCCGACGGCTGAGTTCGCCAAACAGGTTGGCGATGCCGCGGAGAGTTGTCGCCACGACCTGGCCGAAGAGTGGCTCGGCGAAACGCTGCCCCAGTGGGCCCAGCCCTGCCCGATCGAGGTCACGGTCGGCCCGCACCTCGGCGCCGGCGGTGCGACCAGCTTTGTCTTCGACCGTGGTGAGGTCTTCCAGTGGCGCATGAACATCCAGGGATCGCACGAGCGAATTCTCGATTCGGTGTTACCCCACGAGGTGACCCACACCGTCTTTGCCACGCATTTTCGTCAACCCCTGCCGCGCTGGGCCGACGAAGGCGCCTGCACCACGGTCGAGCACAGCAGCGAACGCTCGAAACAGGATCGCATGTTGATCGAGTTTCTGCAGACGCGCCGCGGCATTCCCTTCAGCCGCATGTTCGCCATGAAAGAGTACCCGTCCGACGTCATGCCGCTGTATTCCCAAGGCTACTCGTTGGCGAAGTTCCTCATCGGCCACGGTGGCAAGCGCGCGTTCATCAAGTACATCGAAGACGGCCTTTCGACTCAACAGTGGATCGAGGCGACGCAGCGTCACTACGATTTCGAAAACCTCGCCCAACTGCAGGACAATTGGCTCGCCTGGGTGGCCAGCGGCAGTCCGGCACTACCGGACCGCGGTCCCACCGTTGCTGCCCGCGACGACGTTTTGTTGGCCAGTGCGACAGAGCCGTCGCAAGCGGCATCGGCTCAGCGCGACGACGAGGTGTTGATGCGGTCGCAGAGTCCCGATGCTGCGGCGACGGCCGCAGCCGACCTCGACACACCCCTCGCGGCGCCTCAACATAGCGGACGCGGTGTCCCCGCCCAATTCGCCGCGACCGAGGCGACCGCTGAGAATGGCTCGCCATTCTCCCACGCCAGCGCGCGCGGCGACAACGTCCCCGGCGGCGATCCCGGTCGCGTGTTGCTCGAATGGAGCCTGGCGTCGCCGCGCCGCGAAGTGTATCCGCCAGTTCCAGAGGCGACCGACTACGTGGCCGCCGTTCCGTCGCCCGGGCCCACCACAGCGCCGAACGCGCCCAGCCAGGCCGGATTTGCCCCTTCATACGCTCGCCCGTCGGCGTCGATGGCGGGACAGCGACCGACGATGCTTCGCTAGCGGTGCCTCGCCGACAAGATTGAAACGGACGCTGCGCTTCCTGCAGAGCGATCGCGCGACGCCCTCGGCGCCTACAGGCAAAAGAAACGCGTGAGGTGGAAGAACACCGGCGCGGCAAAACAGAGCGAATCGATGCGGTCCAGCACGCCGCCGTGGCCCACGATGAATTCGCCGTAGTCTTTCACACCGCGGTCACGCTTGATGGCCGACATCGTCATCGCGCCGGCGCAACCCATCACGGTGGAAACGCCGGACACGGCGGCTGCCAGGAACGGCTGCTCAAACGGCGTGGCCCACCAGAGCAGCGCGCCGACGACCATCGTCGTCAGCGTGCCACCGGCCAGACCCTCCCAAGTGCGGCTGGCGTTGATGTTGCTCGCGATCACGTGTCGCCCCAGCAATCGGCCCCAGACGAACTGGGCCAGGTCGCCGAACTGCACGATCACGACAAAAAAGAAAAGCAACAACTGTGTGTCGTAATCGGTGTCGGGAATCGTCAGCGTTAACAACGCCGGCGCATAGCTGAAGCAATACACGCAAATGATCAAGCCGGCCTGGATCTTGGCTGCCCGTTCCAGAAAGCGCTCGTAGTCGCCGGAGATCGCGATCCGCGCCGGAATGAACAAAAACGCGTAGACCGGAATCAGGATGCTATAGAGCCCGTATTGCGAGTAACCGATGCCGACGAGCACGAACTGTAGTGGCGTGAAGAGGAAGAACACCCAGAACAGTGCGCGGTGGTCACCAGGCCGAGTCGGCGTGAGCGTGATGAATTCGCGGAGGGCCCAGAACGAGATCGCGCCGAACACGACGACCGTGGCCGTCTCGCCGATCAAGAATGCAGCGGCCAGGACCGACCACATCAGCCACCAGGCCCGCACCCGCAGGTTGAACGCCCGAATCAACGACGGGTCGAGCCCGCTACCGGCGCGGCGGGTGAGCAGTTGCCCCACGGCCGTGCCGGTGGCCAGCAGAATCAGCACGCCCCCCACCAATCCCAGGGCGTAGGCGTCAGTTCGTTGTAACAAGTTCATTGATCCTTCAGACGCACCACGGACGCGCGGGCTCGTTCGAGAAAGGCCTGTTTCGTCTCATTCGCTTCCAGCCAGATGGGAGGTCCGAACGTGATACAACTCAGCAGTGGTACCGGGAGAAACTCGCCCCGCGGCAACACCCGGTTCATATTGTCGATGTGCACCGGCACCAGTTCCAGGTCGGGTCTGCGCTTGCAGAGATGAAACAGCCCGCTCTTGAACGTCTGAATCTCAGTTCCCGGCGAACGTGAACCCTCGGGGAACACGATCAGCGAGTACGTGTCGCCCATCGCCCGCACCATCTGGTCGACCGGACTGTTGTGCACCTTGATCGCCCGTCGGTCGATCAACAGGGCGCGGAACACGTCCAGCGCCAGGTGTCGCCGCAACGGTCCGCGATCCCAGTAATCTTTGGCCGCAACCGGGCGCGTCAACGAACGAATCTCGTGCGGCAGCGACGCCCAGATCACCAACGCGTCGAGGTGGCTTGTGTGATTGGCAAAGTAGACGCGTTGGCACGAATCGGGCTCGCAATCGATCCAACGTACCGACGCACCGCTGATCAGGCGGGCCGCACCAGCTAGTGTCGATGCCGTGATCTGCATGTTGCGATGGCAAATAAAGTTGGTGACCCGGGCACGTTTGCGTGCCGACGAACGAATCGTCTCCCTCCGGTCACCGATCGTACTCCGCCCGCTCGGGGTCGCATAGTCCGCGCGTTTCGCCCGGATCGTCGTGCAGCGCCGCTCGGCACTGCCTTGCGGGTGCTGGGGGCGCAACATATAACCGGGCCACGCACCGAAATCAGCCGCGTCCGGAGTCGAAACGATGAGTGTTCAAAACGTCCTGGTGGCCGGCGCATGGCGAGAGTCGCGCTCCGGCAAGAGCTTCGCCGCGGAGAACCCCCGCACATGCCAGGCGTTTGACGAAACCTATCCCGTGAGCGACTGGGCCGATTGCGACGAAGCCCTCGACGCGGCGGTTGCGGCGGCGGCCGAGTTGCGCCGCCTGCCCAGAGCCAGCTTGGCGAGGTTCCTCGAAGCCTTTGCCGATCGCATCGAGGCCCGGTCCGGCGAAATCTGCGCAATGGCGCACGCCGAAACGGCGCTGCCGCTCTCGCCGAGACTCGCCGACGTCGAGCTTCCCCGCACCACAGCACAGCTTCGCGCCGCTGCCGTTGCGGCCCGCGACGGTTCGTGGGCGACGGCCACGATCGATACGGCCGCCGGCATCCGTTCCTGCTTCGTACCGATCGGTCCCGTCTGCGTGTTTGGTCCCAACAATTTTCCGCTCGCCTTCAACAGTGCGTCGGGGGGCGACTTTGCCGCTGCCATTGCGGCCGGCAACCCCGTGATTGCCAAAGCCAACTCTTCGCACCCGGCGACGACGCGGTTGTTGGCCGAAGCGGCACACGGCGCCGTCGTTGACAGCAAAATGCCCGCCGCCACAGTTCAACTCATCTACCGCACCAGCCACGAAGATGGCGAGCGTCTCGTGGCCGATCCCCGCATGGGTGCCACCGGTTACACCGGCAGCCGCAGCGCCGGCCTCAAGCTCAAGGCGGCCGCCGACCGGGCCGGCAAGCCGATCTATCTCGAACTCTCCTCGATCAATCCCGTCGTGTTTCTTGCCGGCGCTCTCGATGAGCGCTTCGATGCCGTCGTCGACGAGTATGCCGGCAGCTGCTTGATGGGGACCGGCCAGTTCTGCACGAACCCCGGACTCGCGCTCTTTGTCGACGCCGACGCCGGCCACCGCTTTGTCGCCGCCGTGGCCGAACGCTTTCGTCAAGCGCCAATCGGCACGTTGCTCTCATCCGGCGTGCAGAGCCAACTGCAGACGAACTTGGAAACTCTCATTCGCGCCGGTGCCGAAGTCGTCGCCCAGGGCGGCAGCGGCGGTGACGGCTACCACCACGCCAACACGTTGCTGAGCGTCGACGCGGCCCGTTTCCTGCAATGTCCCGAGGTGTTTCAAACGGAGGTGTTCGGCAACGTCGCGCTGGCCGTCATTGCCGGAAGTGTTGATGAGGCCGCCCAGGTCCTCCGTGCACTCGAAGGCAATCTCACCGGTTGCATTTACTCGCACACGGGTGGCGCCGACGACGTGGTGTACGATCGGTTGGCCCCGCTGCTGGCCGAGCGCGTGGGGCGCCTGCTCAACGACAAGATGCCGACGGGCGTGGCGGTCAGTGCGGCGATGAACCACGGCGGTCCCTTCCCGGCGACGGGGCATCCCGGCTTCACAGCCGTCGGCATTCCCGCCGCCCTGCGCCGCTTCGCCAGGCTGCTTTGCTACGACAACGTCCGCACCTCGCGATTGCCGGACCTGTTGGCCAACCGTAACCCGACCGGCAACACCTGGCGGCTGATCGACGGCCAGTGGTCGCAGTCGGACGTCGGTTAAGCGGCACCGCCCACCGCTCCCTGGGGCAAAAACGAATCGTGCCCGTCGTTTTCCGGCAGCATAGGCGCTTTGGGACCTGGCCTACAGTGCGGGTCCGTCTCCGCGGGCCGGGAATGCCCCCTGTTTTGTAACTTCTTTTTCAGGCGTAAGTTGTGGCGCGTGGCTTTAGTGGCGGCGCCCCGTTCTCTCCGTTCTGGCATCCGGCTTGCATGGGAAGCGTTCCACCGAACGACTTCCTGACCAACTGGGGAACTTCTGCCATGCAACTCCCTCGTCCCGCTCAATTGCTCAGCCCTTTCTCGCTCTTGCCCGCCCCGTCCGACGACGCTGGGCCATTGGTGCTGGACGTCACCTGCGAGCCCGTCGCGCCGGCGCAGCCCGCCACCTGGGAGGCCTCCAAGGGTATCGTGGTGGATACCGACGGGGACAAGGCGCTCGACAAACTCCGCCAGTTCGGCCACGTCGACGAATTCAGACTCTCACACGACACGCTGCTGGAAATCGTCAATAGCGACCGCGTCCTGCACGCGGCATTGGTGACCGTCGGGCCGGCCCGCTACAACGACCCGTCTTGCTATCCCACCGATGGCGACGTCAACGACCTCCGCAGCTCGGTCCGCCTCTCGGCCCCGGATGGTTCGAACGACGTCACCACCGACGTGCTCTACCTGAAGGTCGAAGATCACGACGGCGAGCGGGCCGTCGCCCTGGTCGACGCCATCCTCACGCAGGCACAGCAACGCGCCCAGGAAATCCGCAGCGAAAAAGCCCGTAACCTCGTCAACGAACTCAATGAGAAGGCAAACATCGCTTCGGCCGATTTAAAAGAGGCCGGCGACGCCCTTGGCACCCTGGAAAAGACCGTCGGCTCGGACCTCGCTGAATTGCGGGCCATGCACACTTCGCCGCAGCAGGAAAGTCCGCTCCACGAAAAGGCGAAGTCCGTGGACGAGCAACTCGAAGCGGTGCGCCACAAGACCACCGAATTCGCCCAACTCCGTGAAGTCCTCGGCCATGTCCAGCACGACCCGTACCAACTCGTTTCGACGCCGACCGGCTTGCTCGCCTCGCAACAAACGCTGCATCAACTCAAGGAAGGCCTGATCGACGCCCAGGCAAAACGCCGAGCCGCACAGCAGGCCGAGCAGGACATCGTCGACAACATCCGCGCGGAACTGGAGATCGCCGTTCGCGGCATCGACCTCGAACAGACGGTGAGCCACCGCGACGTCGCCTCGCTCGAAGCGCAGCGCGGCGAATTGCAGGACCGGCTCGAACGCCTGGCCAGCGTGCTGAGTGAATACACCGCGCTGGTCAACCGCGTCGAGCAACATGAAGAGCTCGTCGAGGAGGCCCGCCGTCAGCTGACCAACGCCCGCGCCATCCTCGCTGGTGCCAACGAGACGCAGTTGATCCGACCTCTCGAACGAAAAAAGTCCGCTGCGGCAACCATCGGACAATCCCGCGCTTTCGTCGTGCTCAGCGGTCTGATTGGTGGCGTGATCGTCGGTTGGGGCGTGCAGTTGATGTCCGCGTCGGCGATTCCGACGCCCTCGGCCAAATATGAAATCCATCAAGCGACGCCGGTCGGTACCACCGCCACGGTCACGCCGGCCGTGTTCGTTCAACAAGACGGTCC
>JAGQPT010000362.1 GCA_020426575.1 Planctomycetales bacterium | reverse complement strand
TCAATAAAAACAAAATCGTCAATACAGCTAACGGCGCGGTGGTGCGAGACGTCGCCGTGGGCCGGCACTCGCCTTTCCAACTGGCGACCGTTGTCTACTCCACGGGTGGCGGCCAGTGTGGGTGCCTTCCATCCGAGGCGGTTGCATCAGTTCAGCACGCCTTCGACCGGCAGGCCATCATTGCGATTGCCCAAACGGCGGTGCATCTCCAGGTCGACGCTGTAAGGGATCGTATGGACCGACCCGTCGCAGAGTACGGCATTGAAGCCGGCTGCATGGGCACTGCCGAAGATCGGCCCCTCGTATCCGGGAGTGTCCTGTCGCGGGCCGCCGTACCCCTTGCTGGTTGACCGGCAGATGTCGTTGTTGAAGCCGCCATACATGGTCTGGTCGTCGTCGCCGGGTTTTCCACTCTTGTACTGATCGGCATTGAGATTCTTCTCACCGAACAGGTAGGTGTTGCTTGTGCCGTCTTTGACCTGTGCAAGTCGCACGGCACTGCGGCCGTAACTAATGCCTGTCCAGTTGATCACACCGGCGTCTTTGTCGAACTTCGACCAGTCGAAAGAGGGAGCGAGGACCGTGTCCTTCGTGCCCGGCCCGGCGCCCCACTCAACACCCGGTGTGTCGCCGACGTTGCAGGCGTAGTCGGAGCGGGCAAGGCTCCCCTCAGTCGGCGGCACGAAAATCGTGTCGCCGACGTTCCAGTATCGCTTGCCCTTGCCATTCGGATAGGCGATCGGGGAACGCCGCGTGGGGCAGTTGAAAATGGGGATCGGCGTGCCGATCATCGTCAACGTCGCCGTCTTATCGGCCGCTCCGCTCAGGCCCTTGCGGAGGTTGTAAATCTGCGTCTGCTCGATGAACGGCAGGATGTTGAAGACCCAGCCTCCCGGCTGATCCTTGCCGGTGCCGATGTCTGGTTCACCAAGCCACTCGGAGCCCCAACCACACGAGGGCAGGATGCGGTACGTGTTTTCGTGGTTCAGCGCGCCAATTCCCATCTGCTTGAGGTTGTTGATGCACTGATTGCGCCGAGCCGCCTCGCGGGCCGCCTGAACGGCCGGCAAGAGCAACGCAATCAAAATCCCAATGATGGCGATCACGACCAGCAGTTCGACGAGCGTGAACCCGGTGGGCTGCTGTCGCTGTCTTGAGTACCGCATAAGTCCTCTGTCCTTTCTCGACTCCGCGCGCCACGGCCCCCTGATGCCGTTGCTCGGCGCCTTCGTGATAAAACAATGGCAATGATGCAAAAGTGATGGATTGATGATGAATTGCTACGCCGCGCCGCCCGCGTGTGATTGCGGCGCGACGTGTGCCGTCTCGGGCAAAGCCGCTGCGTCGCCCACTAGCCGCGGCTGTACAACTCAAAATGTGCCATGCCCGTGTCGTCTTCTTCGGTCTGCGGGGAAATCTCGACGCCGACGTCGGTCGTGTCGGCGGATTGATACTTCTGCGGAATTCCCGGGCCCGTGACGACCACGCGATACATACCGATGCGTGCACCGGGTACGTCCTCGGTCGGCACGCGCAGGCTGACGTAACCGCCCTGGCCCGCCTTGCCGGTCGCTTCTTCCACGACCGAGGCAAAGAACGGTTCGGGAACGATCTTCACGTCGACATCCTCCAACGGCTCGCCGTCCAGCATCACGTCGGCGGTGAACGAGGAGAGTCCGACGCGGCTGTCAGCATACAGCGTAACGCGGTTGACCAGTTCGTCACGCGAAATCTGGCCGTCGCCATTTTCGTCGAAACGTTTCCAACTGGCGCCGAGCCCAGGAGCCGATGCCATTTCTTCCGGCGAGAGTTGACCGTTCGAGTCCTTGTCGACCAGCTTCATCGCTTCGTCAGCCATCGCCTCGGGGTCCCACTGCGGCGCGTCGATTCGCGGAGGCGTGTTCGAGCAACCTGCCAGGACCGTCAACAGGCAGCCCACTGCGGCGATTCGGACCAGTCGGTCGGCTGACTTAAATGTCGGCAAACAAATGCCCATTTGCGTCGCTGCGTTGTGTTGCAATGATTCCATGTTTCTTTGCATTTCCTAATCGTGTGTGACTTGTCCTGGCCAAAACCACCCGAGGGGCG
>JAGQPT010000361.1 GCA_020426575.1 Planctomycetales bacterium | reverse complement strand
GCTCTTGCCGCGTGTATTTCAGCCGCGAAGGTGCCAATCACTTCGCCCTGGTCGGAAGGAATCGTAACGCCGTGCAGGCAGTTCCAGACCACGGGTTTTAGCATCTTGCTCGCTGCGTCCGGTTCATTTAGGCTTAGACGTAAGTCGCTATTCATTGTGGCGCTTCCCCTTTTTTGCTTCGACCACGAACTCGGCGGGACCGGCTTGAGTCATGATTGCCAGGTGTTTGCCCGCCGGACCTTGACTCGTCCACTTACAGTGTGCCAGCGTTGACACATTCAAGAATTGCCCCGATTGTATTGCCTGCAAATACGCCTGCAAGCGCATGGCACTCCCCCGTGATGAATCACGGGGCTAGTATCGGCTGTTGTTCGGAACGGAGAGGCGCCCCCGTCACGCCACCGCTTTTGGCGTCGCTGTGCTTTCGCCGCCGGGGACGGTTAGCTTGAACAGCCCGAAGATTTCTTCGCGGCTGAGGCCGAGGCGCGAGGGGTTACAGCCGGTGCGGGTGGGGTCGAAGACCAGGTCGAACAGGTCGCGCTTCTCCTGCAAGATCTGCTCGATCCGCTCTTCGATCGTCCCCAACGTGACAAAACGCGAGATCGTCACCGGGCCGCCCGAGCCGATGCGGTGCACGCGGTTGACCGCCTGGTCTTCCACCGCCGGGTTCCACCAACGGTCGAACAGAAACGCATAGCGGGCGAACTGCAGGTTGAGCCCCACGCCGCCGGCGCCGTAGCTGAGCAGCAATAGCGGCGAGTCCGCGTCGTCGCGGAACTGTTCGAGGATGCCAGGGCGACGACGCGCCGGCACGCGACCGTGGTACGACAGCGGGCGATACCGCGCCAGCCGCTCGGCCAACCAGCCGAGAGTGCCGACCCATTGGCTGAAGACGATCGCCTTTTGCCCGCTGGCGGCGACTTCTTCCAGATCGGCTTCGAGGCGTTCGAGCTTGGCGCTGGTGCCGGTCGCCGGGTCGTAGTTGCAGATCTGCTTGAGCCGCAACACGAGTTCGAAGACGTGCTGGATCGTCACCCGTTCGTGCATCTCGGCAAGCCGGACGACGCCTTCGTCCTCGGCGAGTCGGTAGGAGTCCCACTGTTCGGGCGAGAGCGAGAGCTCGGCGTCGCGGAACAGTTTGGGGGGGAGCTCGGTGAGCACCTGTTCTGTGGTGCGGCGGATGACGTGGTCGCTGATGGCTTCGCCGATGCGGCGGGCGGGCATGTCGGGCCGCACCAGGCCGGGGGCGACAAACTCGAAGATGCCGACGACGTCGGTGGCGGCGTTTTCCATCGGCGTGCCGGTCAGCGCCCAGCTTCGCGAACGGGCCAGTGACCGCACGGCGCGGGCGGTGTTGCTGCCGGCGTTCTTGATCCGCTGGGCTTCGTCGAGCACGACGAGATCGAAGGCCGGCGAGGCGGCGGCAAGGGCTTCGTCGCGCTGCACGAGTTCGTAGTTGGCGATGGCGACGGCCGTGTGCGGTCGGCCCCAGAACCAGGCGCGCCGCGCCTGCGGGCCTTCGACCACGGTGAGCGGGATTTCGGGCGCCCAGCGGGCGAACTCCGCCTGCCAGTTGTGCACCAGCGGCTTTGGGCAGACCAGCAACACGCTGCGGGCTTCGCCCGAACGCAGCAGCAGCCGGATCGAGGTGATCGCCTGCATGGTTTTGCCGAGCCCCATTTCGTCGGCGAGCACCGCCGCATGGCGCGGGTAGAGGAACGCCATGCCTTCGAGTTGATAAGGGAACGGTGCGGCGGGCATTTCGATCGCTGTGCGACCGAGCAGTGTTTCCAACGGCGGCTCGAGCACGCAGCGGAGTCGGTCGACGAGCTTGATCATGTCGCCCGGCGGCCGCACCCGGGTGTAATGTTTGCGCCGCGCCTGCGCCGCAGCGGACGCTGGTGGCGCGACGAGTGGTGACGCGAGCGGTTGGGTTGTTCGTGGCGGCGCGTGGCGCTCACCGTCCGGTGTTGTGGACGCTGTCTGTGCCGCGGGATCGAAACAGAAGCTCTGCACCTTGACGTCGAGGGGCCGAATCGGCAGCGAGACAATCGCGGGCGGGTCAGCGGCGAACAGCGCGAGGCGGCCGCTCTCGTCGACGGTGGCCGTCGGCGCACACGGCGGTGTGCTGATCGTGGCGACGTCGACGGTCGGTGGCGACCAGGAGTACGTCGTGACGGAGTCGTCGGCGGGGTTCATGCGGCGCCTCGCATCGCGCGGTTCGTACACTAGGCGGCCGACCGTTGGGCCTGGTCGATGGCGGCGCGGATGCGCTCGAACGGTTCCAGCGGATCGACGTTGGCGGCGAAGTCGCCCAGCGGTCCGGCCAGCTTTGCGGCGTCGACGCCGTGCGTCCGCGCGCCCAATCGCCAGCCGCAGACGTCGAGCCAGGTGACGTTGGGACCGCGAGAGTCGTCGCGGCGCGGTGCGTTGTTTTCGACGTTGTCGTCGGTGATGTCGTTGTTGTCGCCGTCGTCGTCCACTAGCAGTACTGGCAGATCGGTCACGGCGGTGACGGCCAACACGTCGGCGTCGTCGGTGAGCACCGCGATTGGTGCTGTCGCCAGCTTTGCTAGCAGCGCCGCGGCAATCTGTTCGCCGCAGAGGTACGGCCGCAACGTTGGGCCGTAGAGGATCTCCTGCGCGCGGCTGGGTTGCACGGGGAGCGTGCAGTGGAACTCGCGCGGGCGTCCTGCGGGCCCGAGCGTGAGCAGGCCGCCGAAGTAGCCGTGCTGGGCGTAGTGGACGACCGTGAGGAATCCAACCGAGGGTGTGGTGCCAGCACCAGGTGAGGCCATGTCGAGGCGGTCTCGCGGGGGTTCGAAGGGACGCGCTGAAGCGCGGGAGCGGGGGCCGCGGTGCGCGGGAGAAAGGCCTGCCGACAACGCACCGTCGCCCCGACCGGAGCCATCGGCCACAACTTGCCCGGTTTGAAGGCAACCGGCGGCCAGTGACTGACTTAAAGCATCGGGGCTGTGCGGCGGAGAACTTTAGGGCGGGCGGGTCGCGGCGACGTCCAATTTGTTCACCCCAGTGCTTCACTTTTTCGTCGAGCGCTGGTTATACTGAAGACTTGGCCGGTTCCCGTGGCGTGGCCTGATCTGTTGCCGGCGTTTGCTGGCACTTCGACG
>JAGQPT010000360.1 GCA_020426575.1 Planctomycetales bacterium | reverse complement strand
TACCGGCCGAGTTTCTCAAGCCGACCGACAGTCCTCGCGATCCCGGCCAGGGCGAACCGGCCACCGTGTTCCGCTACGACGTCGTCTGGGAGTTCATCTCGGCGATCGCCCAGGGGCGCCCGGCCGTGCCGAGTTTTTACGACGGCCTCGTCGCCCAGCGCGTCGCCGACGCCGTCCTGCAGTCCCACGACCAGCGCCGCTGGATCGAACTGCCCGACGAACCGGCGTGAACGGGCGACGAAGGATTCACCACGGAGGCACGGAGAGCGCAGAGAAAGGACGTAACCGTATCGCCTTAGTTTGTTTGCCAAACACAACGACACGACGAAGTGACCAAGTGACCAAGTGACGAAGAGGATTGGTACACCAGGTCACAGAGAAGACAAAGAGGATCGGATTGCGAGTGCATGTTTGTGTTTGTACGACCTAATCCAAACCCAAAATCCCATTTCTTCTCCGTGTCCTCCGTGCCTCCGTGGTGAATCCTTCTTCCTGAACTTTGACCAATCTCGGACCCCAAAAGTCGAGCAGTACACATGATCGCCAGCACGAAGAAGAAGTCGAAAAAGAAGTCCGCGGCTCAGCGGATTCCCACGCGTGGCGAAGTGAAGGCCACCGACACCTGGGACCTGGCGAGTTTGTTCGCCGACGATGCCGCCTGGGAGCAGGCGTTCAAGGCCTGGGAGAAGAAGATCGACGGCTACGCCAAGTTCCCCGGCACGCTCGACAAGGGGGCCGCCGAGTTGGCGGCATTTCTCAAGTTCGACCTGAAGATGGAGCGCGAGGGCGAACGCCTCGGCGTCTACGCCTTCCTCCGCACGACCGAGGACCAGGCCAACTCGAAGTACCAGCGCATGGCGGCACGGCTGCAAAACGCCGCAAGTCGGGCCGGCCAGGCGGCGAGCTTCTTCCAGCCCGAGTTGATGGCGATTCCCACGGCGAAAATGAATCGCATCGTCGGAGACCGCAAGCTGGCGCCCTACCGCCTGCTGCTCGAGCGTCTGTTGCGCTACAAGCCGCACACGCTCAGCGACAAGGAAGAGCGGCTGCTGGCGATGCAGAGCGAAATGTCCAGCGCCGCTTCTCAGGTGTTTCGCCAACTCAACGACGCCGACATGCGCTTCGGCGCGGTCAAGGATGCCGAAGGCACGCTGGTCGAACTGAGCCACTCGACGCTTTCCTCGCTGCTGCAGTCCGAAAAGCGCGCCGTCCGCAAGAACGCCTTCCAACAGTACTACGCCCAGTACACGGCCCACGAAAACACGCTGGCCGCCGCGCTGAACGGCTCGGTGCAGCGCGACATTTATTATGCCCGGGCGCGGGGATACTCCAGCGCGCTCGACGCGGCGCTGTTCCCCGACAATGTGCCGCGCAGCGTGTACGACAACCTGATCGCCGCCGTGCATGATCACTTGCCGGCCCTCTACCGCTATTTCGACATTCGCCGGCGACGGATGAAGCTGCGCGACATCCATCACTACGACACCTATGTGCCGATCCTCAGCGACGTAAAGGTGCGGCACACCTGGGACCAGGCGGTCCGGAAGGTCGTGGACGCCGCCGAACCGCTCGGCTCGGAATATTGCCAGGTGATGGAGCGCGGCCTGAGCGGCCGTTGGTGCGATCGCTACGAAAACCAGGGGAAGCAGAGTGGTGCGTTCAGCGCCGGCACCTTCGACGGCGACCCCTACATCCTGATGAACTACCAGGGCGACGTGCTCAACCACGTCTTCACCCTGGCACACGAGGCGGGGCACTCGATGCACAGCTACTACTCGGCCAAGACCCAGCCGTTCCAGTATTACGACTACACGATTTTCGTCGCCGAGGTCGCCAGCACGTTCAACGAACAACTGCTGGGCAAATACCTGATGGAACGCGCGAAGACGGACGCCGAGCGCGCCTATCTGATCAATAAAGAGATCGATGACATCCGCGCCACGGTGATCCGCCAGACGATGTTCGCCGAGTTCGAGATGCTCGCCCACGCGTCTGCCGAGGCGAACGAGCCGCTCACGCTCGAACGTTTCAAGGAAATCTACCGCGGGTTGTTGGAGCTTTATTTCGGTCCCGACTTCGTGCTCGACGACGAACTCTCGCTCGAATGTCTGCGGATCCCGCACTTCTATCGGGCGTTTTACGTTTACAAGTACGCGACGGGTCTCTCGGCCGCCATCGCGCTGGCCCAGCGCGTGCTCGGCGGCGGCGACAAGGAACGCAATGACTACCTCACATTCCTCAAAGGCGGCTGCTCGAAGTATCCGCTGGACCTGCTGCGAGACGCTGGCGTCGACATGGAAAGCCGCCAACCGGTCGACGCGGCCCTGGCACGTTTCAGCCAGCTAGTCGACGAACTCGATGAGTTGCTGTGAGGGCAGGGCAAGCTCCCGCCTTCCGTAGATTGAGCCCGCCGGCGACGAACTACAACGCGTCGCTGTCCGAGCGGCTGCGGGGGCCGATCCAGCCTTTGTGCCGAAAGTAGAAGACCATCCCCAGCGCCACGCTCGCCATCAGACCCAGCGCCGCCGGGTAACCGTACGGCCAGTTGAGCTCGGGCATGTTCCACGGCGAACGGTGCGTGTTGAAGTTCATCCCGTATAGGCCCGCGATGAAGCCCAACGGTATGAAGATCGTGGCGATGATCGTCAGCACCTTCATCACCTCGTTCATGCGGTTGCTCGCCAGCGAAAGGAAATACTCGCGCAGGTCCGAACACATCTCGCGATAGACCTCGAGCAGCTCGATCAACTGGACCGTGTGGTCGTAACAATCGCGTAAGTAGACGCGCGTCTCGTGGCCGAAAAAGTGACTGTCGTCGCGCAACAGCGCGTTGATCATCTCGCGGTGCGGACGGATGGCGCGGCGCAGCAGCAACAGATCGTGCCGCACGTCGTGGATTTTCGTCACGGCCGCCGGGTCGTGATGTTCGGAAAGTCGGGCATCGAGGTCGTCGAGTCGGTCGGCATAGCGGTCGGCAATCGGGAAGTACGAGTCGATCACCGCGTCGATCAGGGCGTAGGCCAGGTGGTCGGCGCCGCCGAGCCGCACAGGTCCACCCCCTTTGCGAATCCGTTGTCGCACGGGACGAAAACAGTCGCCGCGCCGCTCTTGGAACGTCAGCACGTAGTTCTTGCCCAGGAAGATGCTGAGCTGCTCGCTCTCGAGCTGGCCTTCCACGAGGTGCATGATTCGTGAGACGATGAAGACGTGGTTCTCGTACGGCTCGGCCTTGGCCCGCTGGTGAACGTTGACGACGTCTTCCAACGCCAGCACGTGCAGCCCGAAGACGCGGCCAATGTCGCGGATCACGCCGGCGTCGCCAAGGCCTTCGATGTCGATCCAGGTGACAGCGTACTGCTCGAGGAACGCCGCCAGTTCGCTCACGTTATGAACCTGCTTCTCGACGACCTCATTCTCGTTGTAGGCAATCACCCGAATCACCGGCGCCGGCGAGTCGGTATCGACCTTGAGGGTTCCCGGCGCGGCGCCAGGTCGGGTGCGTCGTTGGAAGCGAGGTTTGCGGCGATGGCGGTTATTGCGTTTCGACATGACGTGGTGTGCGCGGGGAAGAATAGACGCGACGGTGACGCTTGATTATAGGCATTCTTGGCCGCCGGCCCAATTCGACGCCCCGCTGCCAAAACGTGCAACGGCCGGCCGGTTCGGCTATGATGGGGGCCTGACGACCGCCGACACTCGCCCGCACCACAGGAGCGCTGCACGATGCCACTTGGTCTGGTTACCTACAATTGGGGCAAGGATTGGGACCTCCCCACCGTGATCAAGAACTGCGAAGAGACCGGCTTCGCGGGCGTGGAACTCCGCAGCACGCACGCCCATGGCGTCGAACCGACGCTCAACGACATGCAGCGGGCCGAAGTGGCGCAACGTTTCGCCGACAGCTCGGTCGAACTCGTGGGGCTGGGAACCGCCTGCGAATATCATTCGCCCGACCCGGCCGTCGTGAAGCAGAACATCGAAGAGTCGAAGGCCTTTATCAAACTCTGTCACGACTGCGGCGGCAGCGGCATCAAGGTGCGTCCCAATGGTCTGCCCGCCGGTGTGCCCGTCGCCAAGACACTGGAACAGATCGGTCGCGCGCTCAACGAAGTCGGCGAGTACGGC
>JAGQPT010000359.1 GCA_020426575.1 Planctomycetales bacterium | reverse complement strand
GTGGCCAGGGCCGAGCCGAGACAGATGTTGACCGCCCGCTGCAGCTGATTGTCCAGCGCCGCACGGATCGCACCGAGTCCCTCGGGCGAGAGCACCAACAGGGCGACGAAGAAGCCGCCCAGTGCGGCAGGTGCGCCGGCGACTTCGATGCCGTGATCGATCAGCTTGGCCATCTTCTTCGAGAGCAGCACGATCGGCAGCATCGAGGCGACGAGCAGGGTGGCGTGGCGGCCCACGGAGCCAACGACGAGGCCTTCGTGATGGTCGGCCGGCGCACTGTTGCCGGCGTCGCCGTCACCGGGTTGTATGAAGTATGCGCGGTGTCGCATCGTCTGCAGGCCGAGGAACACGCTGTAGAGCACGAAAGACGCGGTGATCAAAAACACGGTGAGGCTCAGCGATGCCGAGGCGTCGGGGGTCGACTCGGTGAAGCGCGGCAACACGAGGCCCAACACGGCCATGGGGATGATCACCGACAGGAACGAATTGGCGCCGGCGAGGTTATAGCTTTGCTCATGGTGGCGGATGCCACCGACCAGCAGCGTCAGCCCTACCATGCCGCCGAGCACGATCATCAACACGGCGAACATCGTGTCACGGGCCAAATACGGATTGTTCTCGCCGGTGAGCATCACGGCGGAGATCATCGTCACTTCGATGCTGATCACACTGAGCGTGAGAATGAGCGTACCGTAGGGTTCGCCCAGTTTCACGGCCAGACAGTCGGCGTGCCGCACGACCGAAAACGAGAGCCAGAGCATCACGGCGAACAACCAGGCGAACAAGAGCAGCGAGCGGGCCACTCCGTGCAGGTCGGCGAGCCAGTCACCGCCGAAGGCGTAAAAAGCAACGGTCGTGGCGGCACCGGCCCAAAGGGCCAACTCCGACCGGAAGAGGTTGCTGGGGGCAGCCTGTGGTGTGGACATATCCGTACGGCCAGTTCGAGGCGGTTGCCTGGTGTGTTACGCCAGAGACTGTCGCCGCTGACCGGTCGGTTTGTCAACAGGCGGTGGCCCGGCGACGTCGCTGACGGGGCCAAACGCACACGGCCGTGAGCAATAGCGCTGCCGCACCGGGTTCAGGGACGGCAAGCAAGTCGTTCGGGCCGGCGTGGAAGTTGCCGGCCCAGAGCAGATAATCGAGCCCGTCAACCACGTCGTCGTTGTTCAGATCGCCGTTGCGGGGCGAGCCGGGAAAGTACTCGGCCGGGTCGTCGCCATAGAAGGCGGCCCAGGTGAGGTAGTCGAGCCCGTCGACGTGGCCGTCGCCGTTGGCGTCGCCTGGGTGATAGGGTCCGTAGACGAACCGCGCACCGGCAATGTCGTCGACCGAGAGTTCGCGATTGATGAAGTCGCAGCAACCTTCGCCCACGTACATTACGTCGCCGGGTCCGGAATCAGGATGCCCGAGACCAATCGCGGCGTGGCCCAACTCGTGCAGCGTGAGATTCTCCAGGTCGTTGCCCAGCGGGTCGACCGAGTCGTCCTCGAGGCCGGGTTTGACGAGGAAGCCAGCGTCGATGTTGAACATGATGTCGCCGGCCAGCGAGTCGGGAAAGAGTTCGTCGTTGCCGGGCGGACCGTAACCGACCGCGCCCACGAAGGAGAATCCCGATCCGGGAACGGCGGTGAACGCCCCGATGCGGATGTCGACCGTGGCCGCGCCGGGATCGCCGACGGGGAGATTGGGATCGGTAACAGGCCCGACAAACGTGATCGGCGCGGCGGCGGCCCAGGTGTTCATGGCGTTTTGGATCGCCGTGTCGAAGGCGCCACTGCCGTAGCTGGCGTCGAAGTCGGCCCGCATCTGCGTGATGTTGCTGCCGCCGCTGACCTCGTTCTTGATGTTGTTGTCGAGCGCCGGATCGACGATCGTGCCGTCGGTCATATAGCTCCAGGTGACGACGGCCGGCGTGCCGTAGGCTGGATGGTCCCACTTCGAGCCCCAGCCGTCGCTGAACGTCACATATTCGGCCTGCGCCCGCGGCGACAGAATCGCCAGCGCGAGACAGGCCAGCCCAGCGGTAACCGCCCGACGAACCACACGGCCGACGCCTTGCGACTGTTTCACTTGCTTACCCCCTGCTCCGTCGTGTGTGCGGGGAGCGGACGCCGCCCCGCAGATTGCCAAGTGCGCTGAAAACGACCAAGTGCCTGTTGCACGATCGACGCTTCAGCACAGCATATCTCCGGCAACGTTGGTGGGCCAGCAAAATCCTCGGGCCAGTGGCCCCCCCACTGGGCTGATTTGTCTCGACGCCTTGCGCCGTCGGCAGTTAGAATCGGCCGGCGTCATGCACAACATCGTCATCGACAAGCCGTACGAGTTTGTGCCGCCGTATGAAAGTCGGTTCTGGCGGCCGATTGTCGAGCGGCTGATGGCGCGCCATCTGCGCCGCGAGTACGGCGTCGTCGAGGTCGAATGTCGCCACATCGAGCGCCTCGCCGCCTCGCTGCGGGCCGGGCACGGCGTGTTGCTCACGCCCAATCACTGCCGGCCGGCCGACCCGTTTGTCGTCGGTACGCTGGCCCGGCGCCTGCGCCAGCCCGTGTTCTTCATGGCGAGTTGGCACCTGTTCATGCAGGACCGCTGGACGCGTTGGGTGCTGCGCCGCATGGGCGCCTTCAGCGTGTACCGCGAGGGGATGGACAAGGCGGCCGTGGCGGCGGCGATCGACATCCTGGCCACGGCGCGACGGCCGCTGGTGATCTACCCCGAGGGCGTGATCACCCGCAGCAACGACTCGCTGCGCTCGCTGATGGAGGGGACGTCGCTGATCGCCACGCGGGCCGCCCGCCGCCGCGCCGAGACGGGTGGCCGCGTTGTCGTGCATACGGTGGCGCTTCGCTATCTGTTTTGCGGGGACATAGATCGGGCGCTCGACCGCGTGCTCTCGGACATCGAGACGCGGCTCACCTGGCGGCGGCCGCAGCGACATCTGACGGCCTTGGAACGGATCCGCAAGGTGGGCACGGCCCTGTTGGCGCTCAAGGAAATCGAATGCACTGGACAGGTCGGCAGCGGCGACATCGACCAGCGCGTCGAGGCGTTGATCAACCACTTGCTCTCCCCCATTGAGGCGGAATGGTCGCTCACGACGCAGGGCGACGGCGTCGTGGCGCGGGTCAAACGCCTCCGCATCGCGATGATGCCGGACATCGTCAGCGGCCGACTTGACGAGGCGGAGCGCGATCGCCGCTGGGCACAATTGGCCGACTGCTACCTCGCCCAACAGCTCTGGTGCTACCCGCCCGACTATATCCGCAATCACGCGTCGGTCGACCGATACTTGGAAACCGTCGAGCGATTCGAGGAGGACGTCACCGACTACGCCCACTGTCACCGGCCGATGCGCTGCATCGTCGAGGTGGACGAGGCGATCGAAGTGAGTCCGCAACGTGACCGCTCCACGGGTGACGACCCGCTGATGCAGCGAATCGAAGACCGGCTGCGGGCGATGCTCACCGAGTTGTCTCGCGAGTCGCGGATGATGTGAGTTGGAATTGCCGCCAGGACAGTGCCAACGACGCCAGCGACCGATTCCCCACGGTGACGGTCCCGGCTCGAAGCTCGACTATTTTGGCGGCGGGCAGGTGCAACGGCGCTGTCGCAATTGGAAGGACCGATGCGAATCCGAGTGACGCCCCGGTTACGGGCGTCGTCGCGCGCTTTTTGAACGGGGAAGCCAGCGATTGGTCGACTGGATGAGCCAACCGAACTCTGAAGCCATCGACGCACTGCTCACCCCCGATTCCGTCGACTAGCGCGGTCCACTGCAGCGTCGTCGGCCTAGGCCTGCTGCCGAGCGGATGGGCGGTGTAGGCCCCGGCCCCCTCGGTGCGGCTGCGATGGTGGCGCGCCTTGCCCGGTGCTGCTGTTGCCGGCGTCGGGTGGGTACCGAAAACAGGGCGGGGGTCGACAACGGCGCCGTCGACCGCATCAAAGCCAACCGCCACGTTCCACCGCGCGCTCCCGAACTAAATACGTTCGGCCTAAACACCTACGCCCGCTTACTCACGCCGAATGATGCCGGCGACGCGTCTTCTGCTTCTTGGGCCGCGACCGCAACGGATGGTTCGACTTGTAGCCGAACTCGACGGCGAACCACTCGGCCCAGCGTTCGCGATCCGTGTAGCTCGAATTGCGTTCGTCCAACAGGTGGCCGAGTTCGTGGATGAGGATGTTGTTGAGGTAGAAGTCCTTGATCGTTCGTTCGGTCCAAATCAGTCGCCAGGTGCCGTCGCCCGGTTCCTGCCAGCGACCACCATACATGCGGGCCTCGATTACCTGTTCGGGGCGGGGCGGACGGTGATAGTGCTCGACCAGCTCGGTCTCCAGCGGATAGAGGTACAGTGCCGCCCCCCACTGCATACCATAGCAGGGAAAACTTTGCTTCTTGCGGGTCATCCGGCTGAGCTGCACGACTTCCAGAGGCGCGACGAACTGCGGCGGCAGGTCGGCAAGCCGATCGCGGACCTCGGCCGGCGTGACGACGTGCCGATAGCCTTTGCCGGGCGGTTGATGCACAATACGATAGCCGTCACCGTCGTCGGGCTCGTGCCAATCTTCAGGTGGAATGAATGGGAGGCGTTCGTCGCGGCGTGGCAGGCGCGCGCGATTGCTGAGGACGTGTTTCGAAACCGTGTGACGCGGCACGTTGTAGGTGTGTTGCGTTTGCTGCTTGCCCAGCGTTCGGCGTCGTTTGTGTTGGCGTGCCATCGGAGGAATCGGTCTTGCAAGTGGATCAACAAGGTGTGGAAATCGGACGTCTCCCTCCTTGAAGTCACCGCGATGTGTGCGGTATCGCTCCGTCGTACTGCCTGGAATGCCGCGACGTGAACTTTGGCGGCAGGTGGCCGAACCGGGGCCGGCGGGCCACCTGATTCATGCTAGATCGGCGGGCAGTATATGAACAAGTGAACACCGCAAGTCCGCTTCGGCAGGCCGGTTACGAAATCCGATCTGCCACTTACGTCGACCCGCCGGGGGCCCTTTTTGGCGATTTCAGGGGGGCGCGGCCGCCGGGCCTGACGGGCGGTGGCGTGACGTTTTCACTCGTAAAAACAAGTACTTTTCGTTTTTGCGCGGCATCGGCGCAGGTCGTGTGAAAGAACGTGCGCTATCCGCAGCAGACGATGCGCTTGGTTGAATCGCGCGCTGTCGAGCGGACACATGTCAACGTTCGTTGACATGTCAGCGCGAAGCTACACGACCAGCGGCCAGGTTGATGCCAGACAGCCAGTTGTGCGCGCGTTGCGAGCGCATTGCCGTGTGCGGTAATGAGACACACAAACGATATGGTGCGTCGGGCGCGTGCATCACGCGCTGGGCGCCTTGAGCCAATCGAGCGCTGCCTGTCGATCGGCGTAGTCGAAGTGGCGAACGTCGGCCTGGACGAAGTGGTCAGCCACCCGCGGCAGAATTGAAAGAAACCCACTGTCGGTGACGGCCGCCACCTTTTTGATCAGGCGGTGATGGTCCTTGACGAACCTGAGGTGGCTCATCAGGCCGGCGAAGTTCTCCCAGCCCGGAAACGACTCGACACAGATCATCAGCCCCGCCAGCGGTCCGTGCTCAGCAATAAAGGGGTCGACAATCTCCCGCAGTTTGTCGAAATCCGCCTTCTCGAGCGCCGCCTCGGGTGTGACGACGAGGATCCGCTCCTCGGCAAGCAGTTCATGATGGATCATGGCGGTGCCGCACCTCCGCGTCCGTTCAGCCCGTCGCCAGCCCGCGAAACGACTTTCTCCCCAAGTAATAATAAGCAGGCACTGCGTCGCGGGCCAGTTATCGCCGGGGCGGCGACATCAGCGGATCGCGCCCCAGGCAAACTAGCCACGTTG